>JAFUZV010000068.1 GCA_017476425.1 Selenomonadaceae bacterium | reverse complement strand
CGCAGCCTCTATCCCGTAAGACTTTAAGTCTACCGGCTTACTTTTGTGTTAAAGCGCAATGTGCGCATCATTTTTGGTAACGCAGAAGAGTAACTGCAAGCCTTAACTGCGCTTGAGATTTTACGTCAACAACGAGCACGAATTGACAACCTCATATCTCAACTTTTCAAAGAACTAAACAAATTATAGCAAACAAAAATCTAATTGTAAAGGAGGAAAGGGCGCTTTCCTCTCCTGATTAAAATCAGGAGTTTCTCGCGCCGACTTTAATGAAGTCAATTTGTATTTTAGTGAAATAAATTTCATATTCAGCAATATTTTGCATAATGAGTTTTTGTAATTCGCGCATAAAAATTACCGCCTTTCGCTTGACTTTAAACACGGCGGCTGTTATAATATAAATGACTTGCGACAACCGCTACATTCTGCATATTCATCATTAACAGTTTAACACAGCAACCGTCGTAGGTCAATTTATTTTTATATAAAATTTCAATATCAGGCGGTGGAGCAATAATTTTGCCAACGCTAGTACCGTGTGGTGCATGTGCTTCAGCTATGTTATGGTACATATCAACCATATTTGCCACCGATTGTTCCGCTGGTGGTATTTCATTATCCGGCATTTTCTTCACCGTCCTTATTTTTTGCGAGTTCGTTTATTTGACTTGCTTGCAGTTTTTTCTTTTTTCTGCGGTGCTTCTTCTTCATTCATTTCATTCGTAAATTCCAGCTCTAATTTCATTTCGTACTGACCTTCTTTAAATGTGTGCGTATCTTGTGCAATATAAAATTCTCCATTGAAAAGACCGTCTGTAATTTGAATGCTGTAACTTGAGATTGCACGATAATCACCTATCGCAGTAATATGACCGCTACGTTCAACTTTATTATCTTTAAAAATTGATTCGACTTCTTTTTTCATATCTTTGTTAGGATCAGTTTTCAATGTTGTTTGAAAAAATGTGTCTTCATACGCCACTGCGGATCACGTTCGTCTTGAGTAAAATTAATTTCTAATTTTCTTGCAACGCCTTTTCGTGATCCACTCCAAGTAACATCTTTAACAAGGCGTGATATATCTTGCCGTTCTGCCGCTACAATTTCAATCTTCATATTTGAAACGCCTTTCCTGCTAAACCTTCTCTAACAGCTTTCAATCCAACGTGCAATAAATTATTTTTATCCTTAAGTGTTTGTAAATGCTTAAAATCTTTATAAGCAGCTTTCGAGACTTCTAAAGCGTCACGTGCGTTGATAATTCCTTTTATCGTCGATTGACTTTGATTAGAAACTTGATCAAAACAACCGTGCGGAGCTTGAATGCCGCCGGTCATTTTTATTGGAATGCCGCCATTTTCATTATTTTGACGATTTGCAACAACATTAGCTTGATTATTTACTTGAGTGTTGACTGTATCTTGAGTTTCAGAAGGACGATTTTTTAATCCTGTATTCTCATCGATTTGCTTATCATTATTTGCCGGTGGAGTATTCAAATCTTTATACTCATTGAATTTGATTTCGTACCAAATATCACGACTGCCATCTTTTTCGTTATAGCTGAAATCCATAATTCCGAATACAAAATTAACCGGCGAATCAGTGATAATCACACGCACCGGCTCTTTTGATTCTTTCCATTTAATAATTTGATCAATGCACTCCGTTGGTGAATAATTATCACCGACAATAAATTTGTGACCTTCGTGGCGTTCTTGATTCGGAAAAAAGCAACCGAATTTTAACTGTTTTAACCTGGCATTTCCAAAAAGTAAAGCCTCACCAAAATCTAAAATATCAACGACTTTATTATTTTGTGAAGTTGTGATTGAATACTTCCAGGGCGTAACCGGCAAGGTTAATTCTTCACCTTCACAAGAAAGAATAATTTTTCGATATTCACCACCGCCGCCTAAAAGATAAGAAGCGATAAGATTAGCTTTAGACCAAAGATTAGAGAATTTCAAGAAATCACCGCCTTAAGCACCAGGATAATTAGTATTAGCGTCGCTCATCAATTCAAATATTTTAAAAGCGATTTTGTCAATGTCACTATATGCACGAACATTGAAAGTATTGCCGGAAATCGTTACACCATTATTATTAGTTTTATTCGTTGAAGTAGAAGAATTTAAAATTTCTTTATTCAATTCGCTGACTTGTAACGCTTCAGGATAAGTTGACAAGTTAAGTTGTTCTTGCTGAGTTTTGATTTTTGCATTTCTGACTAACAGATCATCATCAGACAAAATTAAATTATCAGAAATTCCATCATAATTTTTGATGTTACCGAGTTCATCATAATTAAAAGTCACAGTTGCAGAATCAAGCGGATTGAAACTACTTGCTGTGCTTCCATTGAATCCCTCGCTGGTTATTAAGTTATCGAGCTTGCCTTTTTGCAATTCATCACGAATAATGTTGACGGTTGTGGCGTGAGGATAAATTCTTGTTCCTTGAGGCAAGTCAATAATTTCGCCGCCACGCTCATTAATTTCAGTGAAACCGCCGCGCCAAAAATTTGTACCTTTAGCATTATGTCCAACACCACCACCGGAAAAAAATCCAGTAACGGCACTTGCAGCATTGCTAGCCATTTGAGAGAGTGAAGAAATTTTTGTAGAAAGCCAGCTTGCTAAACTTTCCCAAGCAGATTGAATTGTGCCGATCGCGCTATTAATACCACTTGCGATAGCAGAACCGGCAGCACTCGCTGCACTACCTGCACCAGTCCAAAGTCCATCAAAGAATGCCGGTAATTGATTCCATTCACTTTGAATTGTTGCCAAACCTTCACTTGCGGCAGCTGATATATGATATAGTGCTAAATGCTTCACTTGCCGCTGTAGGTATTTGTGAAAATCCTTCACTAATTGATAAAGTAACATTGCTAATCATTTCAGATATTCCATTGAAAGATTCGCTAAGCGTAGTACTGATTGATGATAAGTCAGGCATTTCAAAATTTGATACAGATTCAGTCAACCATTGCGATATGTCGATGTCAGGCAGAAAATCAGACATATTGAAGTTAGTCCACATTTGTGAAAAATCGGGCATTTCAAATCCTAAATGATCTTTTTGTCCGCTGCTCTTATCAGTACTGACACCTAAATTAGTAGCACCGCCTTCGGCTTCCTGTACTTTGCCACTGAAAAAATCCTTAACAGATTGAAAGAAAGCCTCAACTTTTTGAGTACCTTCCATTATTGCCGTTTCAGAAGCCGCTAAACTACTTTTCTTATTCATTTCTGCAATTTGTTCAGGTGATAAGCCTTCTTTGTTGAGTCCACGTCTTTCATTAGATTGTTCGACTTGCCTTATCTGATCAGTAGTTAAATTTTTTCTCTCTTCAGCATTTCGCTTTAAAACTTCTTCACCAGATTTTTTAGTTGCTGCTAATTTTGTTTCTTCATCTTTTTTGATTTGTGCGTCGATCTCTTCACGAGATTTATCACGATTATGAATGTTTGAAGATTTAAGATTAGGAGCAGCCGCCGCAAATTCCGCCGCTGATTTCTGATCAACAGTTGCCTGATTCATTCTTTCAAGTTCAGCAGCACTCAAATTTGATAATGCCTGCACCTTTCCAGAATAATCAAGTTCACTTAACATTTTGCCATTGTCAAGTTTAAAATCAATTTCTTGTTGAGATTTATCTTTGCCAAAAAATTTACTTAAAATATCCGTGTCAAAATCCTTGCCGAAGTCCTTACCAACTTCTGAACCAAAATTAGCTAAAAGTCCGCCGATAACAAGTTCTGCAATCGTTCCAATACCAGGCAGAAAACTACCGATCGCTGCACCGGCAAGCGCACCAGTAGCCGCACCACCGACTGCACCAATTCCTCCAAAAAGTGATTCGTTATTGTGCTGAGTTGCTTCTTTTTGTACAGCTCTTAAATTTGCAGTTGCTTGATTTAAATTTTGAGTAGATTGCGGCAATTCTTGACGGCGTTCAGGGTCTTCAAGGATTTTTTGATATTCTTTTCGATATTCCTCACGCAATGCTTGTGCTTCGCTGATACGTGATTCATTTGTTGATCGAGTTGAGAAAACATCAAAACCTGCAAATAATGCTGTCAACAAGGACGCACCGCCAAGTACTTTAGCAACGCCGCCGAATTTACCTAAAGTTGAAGTTGCAGTTCTGCCAGCCGTTGAAGTAGAATTTCTATTTACAACACCGCCGGTTGTTGATGAAGTGGAATTTCTATTTGCGCCACCGGTTGTTGAAGTTGTTCCTGTTGCAGAATTAGAAATTTTTCCATTGAGATTAACAACACCGGCTTTAACATTCATTGTGCTAATTGATTGAGTGATACCGCCACTGCCTTTAGATGACTGATTTCCGCCATTTATATTAGCACCTTGCCACCAACTTTTTGCAGTTGACGCAGCGTCTTTAACTTTCATTGTGAGATCATAAATTTTCTTCAAGCCCATAACGAGTGCGCCACCGGCTAAAATTGATCCAACACCATCGAAAGCTAAAAATTTATCCTTCAACTGCGTTGCAACTTTTGCAAGCAAGTTGCCAATATCGCCTAAATCAAAACCATCTTTAAGCGAATTTTTAAATTGATTGACATCTTCAGTTATACTTTGAAAAAATTCACGAAGTCCTTGACCACCGTTACCACTCAAAATTTCGATCTGTAAATCTGAAAATGCTGATTTAAACGATTCAATATCAAAATCAAGAGTTTGGCTCATCTTATCAAACATTTCTTGAGTTGTACCGTGCGAGTTGTAAACTTTTTCCATTAAGGTTTTTATGTCTTGATCGTCAGAATTTATCATAGCCATAAATGCTGAAAGTGCATATTGACCACTCATCGAACTGCCGAGTTTCATCATTTCTTTTGGTGAAAGTCCGCCTTCACTCTTCATTTTTTCAAGTATCATTTTAATTTTTAGGCTTGAATAAATTTTTTGAAACCGTTGGAAGTTGACTCGTACATTTTTTTGAGCAAGTTTGTGTTTTTTGAAATTTATTGCATTCAAATTCTTTACCGCAAATAATGCAAATTCGTTTTTCGATTTCTTTTGAGCGTTTCAATTTTCCGGCACATTTTTTGGAACAACAAGTCGGCTGTCTGCCGCGAATTTTCTGCCTAAATTTTTTTCCGCACCAATGACAAATGAGCAATGGAGAATCTTTTAAGGACGCATGCAATTTCTGATGATCACTATGAGATAACATCTGTAAATTCTCAGGTGAGTTATTTTCGGAATTAAAATCTTTGTGATGAATATCATAGCCAGGTGGAACTGTGCAATTATTGTAATATTCGTAGACTACGACGTGAATATATTGTCCTGCGCCGCGATAATGTCCGTCCTCATTTTTGCAATAATTACGCCCGTTAAATCTCTGATGTTTTTCGTCGATGATTTCAACTTTCAATGCAGGTTTTTCAAAAAGAAATTTTACCGTTTCTTGTGCGAGCGGAGAAAGTTTATAAATTTCCGCAAACAAAATCTTTTTCGCTTCATCAACCAACATAAAAATCGCTCCTTTCGCGTTTGACAAATCACATTAGAGCGATTAAAATAGAAATGAATTTTGACTCGCGCTCTGATGTGTAGTTGGACTTTTAGAACGATTTAACTTTAGCACAAAAGAGTTTACGGGTCAAATTTTTTGCGTTAAATATTTGTAGTTTGAACGGTATATCAACAAGATCGTAGTTAAATCCCTGCCGTGCTTGATCTTATCAAGTGTTGAGGTTGCATTACCGTTGACATTGACTCGAATAGGTTTACCCATTCCGGCTTGTGCCATAGCGTCTTTGAGATGTTGCTGTTTCTATTCAATTCTCAACTTCTGCGCTACGGATTCCATTTGTCGCCTGAGTTGAATTTCACTTTGTGCAAAATCTTTAGTTGAAAATCCTTGTGCCGCTAAATTTTGTCTCATTCGATTAAGCATTGGTTGTTGAGTTTTCAACTCTTGCTTTAGCTGTGCCGCTTTAGCTTTTGACTGCTCGAAAGCCTTGCCGATATTTTTAAGTTCCGTCTGTGCTTGTCTGACTCCACCGGCAAGCGTTTTAAGTTCTGTGCCGGTGTTTCGTGTCATTGCTTGATTGGCTTTTAATTCCGCTGAAGTTGCTTTTATCTGATTTTGAAGTTTTTGATATTCTTCAATAGCACCGTTGGCTTTGAGTTTTTGAGATTCAGATTTTAAATCGCTGAGTTTAGATTTGAGTTGAGTAGTGGCGGCTTGCGATTTATCAAAAGTATTTTTCAGTTCATAGTGTTTTGAGGTTAATTGACCTACGATCGCTTGACCGGCTTTGTATTGCCGTGCTAACTGTCCTGTAGCAGCGTTAGCTTGATTATATGCTTGCTGTGTTGCTGATACTGATTGTTTTAACTGCTTGAACTGTTCCACTTGACGACGCAGATCATTAAGTGAATCGAATTGTCTTGCTAACTTTGCAACTTCGCTGCGATTACCAAGTTTTGAAACTGCTCCGTCGATTGATTTTAATTGAGACGCAGCACTTCTCAATTTTCCAGTCATCTGATCATTTAATTGAAGAGTTGCACTTAATCTATATTCAGCACCAGCATTACCTTCCGCCATCTATCTCACCTCACTTTCCACGACTTTTTGTTATCGCTTGTATAATCGTTTTCAATTCTTTAATTCTGCGTTCTTCTTCTACTTCTTTGACCGCGTGATAAAATAATTGTTCTGATTTCGGCATATTCAAAAAATCACTGACTTTTATACCTCTCAACGAGAAATAGCCCGCTGTTGAAACGAGCCAATTCTCTTTTAAGAGTTTTTTGCTTCTTCGTGAATTTTATAATCGATCGTTTTGCCATAACCGGCACAACGCATAATTGCCGCTGCAATCGCACCGATCTCGCCGGTTTGAAAAAGCATAGGTACAATATCAGAAGCAGCAGTGCAGCCATACGCTTGTTGTAAATCTTTATCTTTGAGATTCGGAGCAATGACACTTTCATAAATCAATTCAATATCACTTTGTCGCCCACCGTCTTCAATCTTTAGTGTCTCTTCAATCAACTTAATACTTGGTTGTTTAACTGTGATTGTTTCGATTGACGTTTCTAAATCATAAGTATTTTTGCGTTTATTTTTGATCTGCTCTCGTTGAGCAATTAAATCAGCTATTGTTACCGCCATTGATTTTTCCTCCGATCAATTAAATTTCAACCGTTTCAAGATATTGAGCGTCTTCCGGCGTAAATTTAAATGGAATTGTTGTTTCACGAACCGTTCCTTTTTCAAATTGCATTAATACCAACTCATCAAAAGTTACATTATCAATTACAATTCGTTCTTTACCGGCATTAAGCATATCCGGGTCTTCGTGCTTTGCAACGATTGTAAATCGTGGATCGTGACCGGCTTTTTGCTCTTCAAGATAATCTGAAAAGCCTCTATTGAAAACATTTATAATGACAATCTCACCTTCACCACCGAGTGAAACAACTTTGCTATCAACAGAATTACCAATGACAACATCTTCACGATTGAAAACAACTTTAGCTTCAAAACTCTTATGTTCAAAAACCTTTTCGCCGTTTAACCAGAGTATTCCGTGATTGCCAGACCATCTTCTGCGCCCGCGATAGGTTACATCTTCAGGGTCTCTTGCAAATCTTTGAATTTTAAATTTCATTTTAATTCACCTCTTCATTAAAGAACAAAATTAACGTGCAAATCTTCCATTGCATTAACCGGCGTTATATCACCGTCAAGAAAAACATTTGTGCCGGTGTTAAACTCTCTTATTTCTTGAACACTCATTGCTGAGGTGTTACGACCTTTGAGTTTTGCATAATTTTTATTTTCTTCAACGTCAATGTCAACAGTGTTAATTGCTGTTGCCGAACCGTCAAGAACATTGCCTTTGAGTGCCTCAAAATAAACTAAAATCGCCGCAATGAAAAGCATTTTGTGATCGTAATCGTTTAAGACTTTGCCGAGATATTCTTCTCTGAAAGTCTCACGAATATCATCAGTGATAAGATCGATCGTCTCAATGATTTTAATGTAGCGGAAGTCTTGACCAACGTCAGTTGTGAAAGTATGCAATGAGTTACAGCCGCGAGCAATTTTAACACCGTTGCCATCGCCTTCATCAATCAAGCACAATTCACCGTTATTAATATGCTCATCAACATCGTCATAAGTATCACAGTCGACAATTTCACTAAGTTCATAATAAGTCATAACTCCTATCAAGTGAAACGCCGCAAGCAATACCTAAAATTCTCGCTGTATATTCTGCGGCTGTGTAAGTGATATATTGCGGAATATTTGAAGGAACATTTTCAGCAATGCCTTCAGCCGCGATCAATGCGTCAGTGTATTCTGAATTGACAACGCGGATATTGTCCGTCGTGAGATTAATCACGCCATAAGAATCAGCGTCAACGTGCGCAACGATACCTTTAACTGTACGATATTTCACTCTTCGCTGCGATTTAATCCAAGTAGCTAAATCTTCTTGATCTTGAGTGCTACCTGTCGGGTGACAAATGTAATTGAATTTGATCGTTGACGCATTCTTTAAAGCGTCAACTTGCTTGATCGTCGATTCAACTTCAACCGGTGTATAAGTTGTTACTGCTGTTGTATCAGTACCTGGATCATCTTCTACTTCAATAGTTGTTGTTTTCGGTGGTATGACATAAACAAATAATTTTGAAGGTATACCAAGCAAGGCTTTCTTGATTAAGTCAATACTTTTATCAGTAAGACCGCTTGACGGAATATCCGTTTCATCGTTAATCGTATATACTACAACTTTATCAGTAGCATTTTCATCATTGAGAATCATAACGCCAACGCCGCGTCCACTTCGAGTAATAGCCGTTGTAGACTTCGATTTAAAATTAATAATAATTTGCGGGCGACCAAATTTCTCAGCCATTTAATCATCTCCTTCATAAACAATAAAGACACTCTGCGGTGTCTCTTTATTTAATTCCATTTTTAAATTTTTCATCAATTCATATGCTAAACCTTCGTACTCATCACTTTGAATGTAATCAGTGAAGTCCAGCGTAAATTCATAATGCAGTACGTTATCAAAAATGTCAGCTCTGAAATTTTGAATCGTTATAAAACGATCTTTGATTTGAAGACAAGGCATTATTGCAGCGTCCAGTTGATCAATAATTTCATAAATTTCAGTTCGACTCACTTCACCATTTTCATCAGGCTTTAAAATGATATGTATATCAACGGCTATCAATCGCTGATAGTAAACTTTATCAAAACTTGTTTTATTCGGTCTTAGTTCTATCCAAGCATAATTTTGAAATTCATCTTCAGAAGGATAATTGACACGATCAAACCAAACGTCTTTGATTTTCGTATTTTGAGTAACTAATTTTGTCAACGCTGTTTGAATTTCTGAAACCGTCAACATTTTAATCACCTGCTGAATATTGAATTTAAAATCGCTTTGCCATCTTGCAAGAAATTCGCTTTTGATTCATCAATGGCTTTTCTTAACATATGACGACCAGGCACAAATTTGCCGGTAAATTTTCCGTGAATTTTAACGCAGTGACCTTTCTCAACAAAAATGCCGTAATAGACATTGTTAGAATATGTGTTCATAGTAATGATTTGTGGTATAATTGATATATTATGAGAAAAAAATATGAAACAGATTTAACGGCCGAACAATGGGAAATAATAGAGCCACTGTTTGTCGGAATGAGAAAAAGAAAATGGGAAAAGCGTGAATTAGTTAATGCTGTTCTTTAAATGGAGAAATTTGCCGCATGATTTTCCACCTGCTTTTACGGTTCACAGCTTTTATCGCAGAGCTAGATTAAGCGGATTATGGGATAGAATATT
>JAFUZV010000067.1 GCA_017476425.1 Selenomonadaceae bacterium | reverse complement strand
CAGATGAGGCTCTTCAATTAATTTCAGCGTCAAAGCTCGGAGAAATTTATTTAATGTTGAGGCCGTTTAATCCAAAAGATATGTACGTTGATGAATATGATTACACGATGAACTCAATAAATGCTCCGCCGGTTGCAAGCAAAAATTATAATTCAGCACCGCCGCCGACAACTTCAGCGTCAGCTGTTCCGGCGCAGAAAGCAAATGTTCCGCCGTTGCCTGTTGTTCCGTCAGCTAATTCAACGCCGGTATCCTCAAACGGTCAAACTAAAAATTTTGAAATTATTCAAGGCGATAAAATCATTCAAGGATCAGACAATCGGAAATAAGGTTATTTAAAAATGAATTACAAATTTTATCAAAAGCTCGGTTTAATTGCGACTACTTCATTAATTGTAGCTTCATCAACTGTTTATGCTGAAGAAGTTGAAAAGATAGATATAAATCTTAATTCGTCTCAATATATGAGAATGAATTGGAATATTATTAGAATTGCCGTTGGTAGTCCTGACATTGCAACTGTTCTTCAACTTCCGTCGTCAAGAAATGAATTTTTGATTGTCAGTCATAAACCGGGATCAACGACGTTATTTGTTTGGACTGCTGACAAGAAAATGTATCAATATTTGATCAACGTTTCGCCGGAAGATGTCGGACAATCATATTTGATTGAAAAAGCTATCGGCTTGCCGGGTGTCCACGTCAAAGTTGTTGACAATCGAGTGTTATTAACCGGCACTGTCAAAAATCAATATGAGCGTAATTTTGCTGTACAAACTGCCAGGCTTTATGTTGGTAAAGGTAGCGAAAGCAGTCTTAGTGTTGGTAGCGGCGTTGATATGAAGATAACAACAAGAAATTCTGATATTGATTCCGGTTCCAACAAAGAAATTGGCGGCACTGAAATTAAATCTGAAGGTCAAGTAATTGATCTTTTGAGAATGTTGCATCCGACTCAAGTTCGTTTTGAAGCGCAAGTTATAGCGATTCGTCCACAAGATCGAAAGAATATCGGTATTTTATATGGCACTGATCCATTGACTTCACCAGGTGTATTTTCTGTCGGCGAATCTCAAAATAACAATGAAGGCAGAGATTTCAAAAATAATCCTTGGCGTTGGGCTACTGCTCGACATTCAGATATTAACTTGTCAATTCAAGCGTTAGTTACTCAAAACCGAGCTAAAATCCTTTCACGTCCAAGCATTACGACGATGAGCGGTGAAGAAGCAATTATTCAAGTTGGCGGCGAAATTCCTTATACTGTTCGCAGTTCTGATAATCCTACTGTTGAATTTAAAGATTACGGTATCATTTTGCAACTCAAGCCGGTTGTTGATTCTCAAAATAGAATTACTTCTGCTGTACACGCTGAAGTCAGCAATATGAGCGGTGAAAGTGTCGACGGACAGCCGATCTTAGATCGCAGGCGTGCTGATTCAGTAATTACCATAAATTCAGGATCAACAATGGTCATAGGCGGTTTAATGGATTCTTCGGAAACTAAAGCAATTTCAAAAATTCCACTTCTCGGCGATATTCCGATCTTAGGCGAATTTTTCAAATACTCTTCAAAGTCAAAAGATAAGCAGGAATTGTTAATTTTAGTAACGCCTTATCTTGTTGATGATGAAGAAACTTCGCAGGCTAAAATGTCTGATTCAATGAAAGATTTTTATAATAAAGGTCGTCAAGAAAAAAGTAATATGGATAATGTGAACTTAAATGATCCTTTACCTCCGGCAACGTCAACAAAAGATCGGAAGAAAAAATCTAAAGATAAGATCAACAATCAAGATAATTCAAATTCAGATAATATTCCTGGTGAGGAAGTAGAAAAGCCTTTTGCAAAAAAATAATTTTTAATTGTTATTGTAATCGATAGAAGGTGAGTATATGGCAGACGAAAGAAGCAGCATTATTATAAGTGTCTTTAGTACTACGCCGGGTATAGGAAAAACAGTTACAGCAATAAATTTAGCAGCAGGTCTAGCGAATGAAGGTTATAGAGTTTGCCTGGTCGATCTTGATATTCAATTTGGCGACGTAATGAATTATTTAAAATTGACTTCTGATTATACTATCGCAGGTGCGCAGCGTGCCTTAATGTCTGATCCTGATCATTTTCACATAAAAGATTTTTTGATAAATTATCGTTACGGTAAATTAAATTTTGCTATTCTTCCACCGCCTCAATATGTCTATGACGCTTATCAAATTGACGTTGAGATCATT
>JAFUZV010000066.1 GCA_017476425.1 Selenomonadaceae bacterium | reverse complement strand
TCGGCACTCTCAAATATCGTAAAAATTCCAGAATTAAGACAGCGTATAATATTTACTTTGATAATGTTCGCCATATTTCGTATGGGAACGCATATTCCTGTACCCGGTGTAGATCCGACAGCGATCGAACAACTTTTCAACAATGGCAGTTTGTTCGGTCTGTTGGATCTGTTCTCCGGCGGCGCATTTAGTAAATTTTCGATCTTTGCGATGAGTATAACGCCTTACATTAACGCGGCGATCATAATGCAACTTTTAACCGTCGTAATTCCAACGCTGGAGCAATGGTCGAAAGAAGGCGCAGAAGGTCACAAGAAAACAACGAGAGTTACGAGAAAATTAACTGTCGTGCTTGCATTCTTTCAAGCAGTCGGTATGTCGATCGGTTTAAAGCAAGCGATCTTAAATCCTAATCCTGTAAACATTTTGATAATCGCAATTACTCTAACAGCAGGAACAACTTTATTAATGTGGATCGGTGAACAGATCACGGCGCAAGGTGTTGGCAATGGAATTTCATTGATAATTTTCGCCGGTATCGTTGCAGCATTGCCAAAAAATATTGGAATGATTTATCAATACATTCAAGCCGGAACGATTAATTATTTCAGCGTTTTACTTTTTGCTGTTATTGCGATCGCTATGATCGTCTTTGTTATCTTCATTGAAGCAGGTTTTAGGAGAATCCCTATTTCTTATGCAAAGCGTGTTGTTGGTGCAAGAGCTTATGGCGGTCATTCAAGTCATATACCTTTGAAAGTCAATCAAGCCGGTGTTATTCCGATAATTTTTGCATCTTCAGTCTTAATGTTTCCAATTACGATAGCTCAATTTGTTGATATACCTTGGGTTAAAACTGCGGCGGCTTATCTTCAATGGGGCACGCCGTTACAAACTTCAATTTACGTTGTGTTGATAATTTTCTTCACTTATTTTTACACGGCGGTTACAGTAAAAATTCCAGATATGGCAGATAATCTCAAAAAATATGGCGGCTTTATACCTGGTATAAGACCTGGACAAGCTACAGCTGATTATCTTGATTATGTGTTGACGCGAATTACTTTAGCTGGATCGATCTTTTTGGCATTCATCGCTGTTTTGCCGAACTTGATCGCCGGTGCTACTCACATTCAAGGCGTATACTTCGGCGGTACAGCATTATTGATCGTTGTCAGCGTCGCACTTCACACTATGAAACAAATAGAAGCTATGGTCGTCATGCGACATTATGAAGGCTTTATGAAATAATTCGGAATTAAGAATGCGGAATGCGAAATTTTTCTAATTAATAATTTAAAATTCAATTCCTAATTCCGAATTCCGAATTCCGCATTAATTAGGAGGATAAGACTATGCAGTTGCTGTTAATGGGGCCTCCGGGTGCCGGAAAAGGTACGCAGGCGGCTGAACTTGTTAAAAAATTTGATATTCCACATATTTCAACCGGTGATATGCTTCGTGCAGCGGTTAAAGAAGGCACGGAACTTGGTAAGCAGGCTAAGGTGGTTATGGATGCCGGTGGACTTGTTTCAGATGAAATTATAATCGGTATCGTTAAAGAACGTCTTACTAAAGATGATTGCAAAAAAGGTTTCATTCTTGACGGTTTTCCACGTACAGTTGAACAAGCTGATGCGCTTTCAAAGATTCTTGAAGAGTTGGGAATTAAATTAACTCGTGTGCTTAATATTCACGTTCCTGCTGAAGATTTGATCGAGCGTGCTGTTGGACGTAGAATTTGTAAAAAATGTGGTGCAACTTATCACGTGAAATTTAATCCAACTCAAAAAGATGGTATTTGCGATAATTGCGGCGGTGATCTTTATCAACGCGGCGATGATAATGCAGAGACTATGGGCAATCGTCTTGCGGCTTATGAAAAATCAACTCGTCCGCTGATTGAGTATTACCAAAAAGTTGGAATTTATACTGAAATCGACGGCAGAAAACCGATTGATAAAGTCACCGAAGAACTCATTAGCGTCTTGGTGAAATAAGGAAAGAGGAAACTAGTATGTCAAAACAAGACGTAATTGAAGTTGAAGGTAAAGTGCTTGAGGCGTTGCCTAATGCAATGTTCCAAGTGCAGCTTGAAAATGGTCATACGATTCTTGCACACGTGTCCGGCAAGATCAGAATGAATTTTATCAGAATACTTCCGGGCGACAAGGTGACGATTGAACTTACACCTTATGATTTGTCAAGAGGTCGTATTACTTACCGTTTCAAGTAAGATTGATTGGATTGATTGAAAATTTTTGATCGAAATAGAATTAATTTGAAAGGTGGGCAGATTATGAAAGTTAGACCATCTGTTAAAAAGATGTGCGAAAAGTGCAAGATCATTAAGCGTAAAGGTCGCGTTATGGTTATTTGCGAAAATCCTAAACATAAACAGCGTCAAGGTTAATCTTTTTGTAGAGGAGGTGTATAGATTATGGCACGTATTGCCGGTGTAGATTTGCCACGTGATAAAAGAATTGAATATGCTCTGACGTATATTTTTGGTATTGGACTTAAAACTTCACAAAAAATTCTCGGTATTACAGGAATTAATCCTGATACAAGAACTAGAGACCTCACGGAAGACGATGTTGTAAAACTTCGTGATGCTATCGAACATAATGCAGTTGTCGAAGGTGATCTTCGTCGTGACATTCAGATGGACATCAAGCGACTCGTTGATATCGGCTGCTATCGCGGTCGCCGTCATCGTCTCGGTCTTCCTGTTCGTGGACAAAATACCAAAAATAATGCCAGAACTCGTAAAGGTCCTAAGAAACTTGTTCAAGGCAAGAAGAAAGAGAAATAATTTAATTCAGAATTAAGAATTAAGAATGCAGAATTTAAAATAATGATAATTCTACATTATACATTCTGAATTTTGCATTTGATGAAAGGAGCGAATAAGGTGGCAGCAAAAAAAACCGTCCGTAAAACTAAAAAAGTTCGTAAGAATATAGAATATGGCGTGGCGCATATCAGCTCCACTTTTAATAATACGATCGTTACACTTACTGATAAGAGCGGCAATGCTCTTTCTTGGGCAAGTGCAGGCGGTCTTGGCTTTAGAGGATCAAGAAAAAGTACTCCATTCGCCGCACAAATGGCGGCTGAAGTAGCAGCAAAAGCAGCTATGGAGCACGGTCTCAAGCAAGTTGAAGTTTATGTTAAAGGTCCTGGTGCAGGTCGTGAAGCGGCGATCCGCTCATTGCAGGCAACAGGTCTTGAAGTCAATATGATCAAGGACGTTACTCCTATTCCTCACAATGGTTGTCGTCCGCCAAAACGCAGAAGAGTTTAATGGAGGTGTAAAATTTTGGCTATTGATAGAGTTCCTGATTTAAAACGCTGCCGTGCACTTGGCATTGAACCTGCTGTTATCGGTCGTTCCAAAACTTCAAAGCGTCAACCGCATCGCACTAATCGTAAAGTTAGTGAATATGGTTTGCAACTTAGAGAGAAACAGAAGGCAAAATTTATTTATGGCGTTCTTGAGCGTCAATTTCGTGGTTATTATGAGAAAGCTAAGAAGATGCAAGGCGTTACCGGTGAAAATCTTCTGAGACTTCTTGAACGTCGTATTGATAATGTTGTGTTCCGTCTTGGACTTGCTAATACTCGCAGACAAGCTCGTCAAGTCGTTCGTCACGGACATATTATCGTCAATGGCAAGCGTCTTGACATTCCGTCAGCACTTGTTGAAGTTGGTGACGTTATCACAGTAAGCGAAAAGAGTCAACAAAATGCTTTCTTCAAAGCTCTCAAAGAGACGAACAATGCACTTTCAGCACCTGCTTGGCTTGAAGCGGATCAAGAGAATTTGAAAGGTAAAGTTGTACGTTTTCCAAATCGCGACGAGATTGATGTCCCGATTACTGAACAGTCCATCATCGAGTTGTACTCCAGATAATTTTTAAATTCCGAGTTCCGAATTAGAACGACGGAAGGAGCAATTAATTTGATGATAGAAATTGATAAATCTAAAGCAATAGCAACAACAGCGGCGACGACTGAAACTGAAATTAAAAAGCCTACGATTGAAATTATTGAAACCAGTGAAGATGGTCGTTATGGAAAATTTGTTTGTGAGCCGCTTGAAAGAGGATATGGTCATACAATCGGCAATGGTCTTCGTCGAATGTTGTTATCTTCACTTGAAGGTGCAGCGGTAACTTCGATCAGAGTTGATGGCGTTTTGCACGAATTTTCAACTTTGCCGGGCGTTAAAGAGGATATTACAAATATTGTCCTTAATCTCAAACAACTTTGCTTGCGTATGGACGGCGAAGGCGAAAGAGTTATTCATATTGACGCTGAAGGAGCAAAAGAAGTTACCGGGGCTGATGTTATTTGTGGTGAAGATATTACTGTTTTAAATACTGATCTCCATATTGCAACGCTTAATGAACTTGGCAAGTTAAAAATTGATATGAAAGTTGAAAGCGGTAGAGGATATGTTCCATCTGATAAGAACAAAAAAAATGATGATGATATTGGAACGATTCCGATCGATTCGCTTTTCTCACCGGTTCAGCGTGTAAAATATGAAGTTAATGATGCTCGTGTTGGATCAGTTACTGATTATGATAAATTAATTTTAGAAGTCTGGACTAATGGAGCATTAAGCCCTGATGAGGCGGTATCTAAAGCAGCAAGAATTTTAAATGATCATTTGAAATTATTCCAAAACATTATTAAAATGCCTGAGGAATATGAAGAGGATGAGCCGACGTTTACAGAAGAACCGATTGATGAGACCGGCAAAGTTTTAGAGACTACGATAGAAGACCTTGATCTTTCTGTTCGTTCGTTTAACTGTCTCAAACGTGCCGGAATTAATACAGTTGCTGATTTGGTTTCAAAGACTGAAGATGATATGATGAAAGTTCGCAATCTCGGTAGAAAATCTCTTGATGAAGTTAAAAAGAAATTGGATGAATTAGGCGTTGAATTGCGTCAAGTAGAAGAAATTTAATTTCGTTAATTTAATGGTGTTATCGTGATTTATCGAACTATTGTTGAAACGCCGATTGAAAATGAGTTGACTGATGAGAAGAAAAAAATTTTAGCAATGAAGATTGAAGATATTGATCTTTCTATTCGTTCTTCAATTCATCTTAGGCGTGCCGGAATTAATACGGTTGCTGATTTAGTTTCAAAGACTGAAGATGATATAATGCAATTACCTCGTTTCGGTAAAAAATGCTTTAATGAAGTTAAAAGTAAACTCAATGAACTCGGTATTGACTTTGATTCGTCGCAAAAAATTTATTTGAGAAGTGCAGGTGATAATGATGAGCTATAGAAAACTTGGTAGAAATTCTGGAGCGAGACGTGCTCTTTTTAAAAGCCTTCTTGCTGCATTTTTCACTTATGAGAAAATCGAAACAACAGAGGCTAAAGCTAAAGAACTTCGCAAGATTGCTGAGAGAATGATCACTCTTGCAAAGCGTGGCGATCTTGCAGCTAGAAGACTTGCTATTGCTAATATTGCTGATGTTGGTGTTGTTCATAAAATTTTTGAAGAGATGCCGGAGAAGTACAAAGATCGCAATGGTGGTTATACTCGTATTGTAAAACTTAGTCCGCGTCGTGGTGATGCGGCTCCGATGGTTCTTTTTGAACTTGTATAATTGAAATAAAACGGACTTTCAACTTTTGATAGGTTGAAGGTCTTTTTTATTTTATACTTTGTTATAATTTTTGTTATTTACTTTTCTTGTGGAAGAAAAGTAACAAAAGACCACTTACTTTTAGAAAAGTAAGCAAAACTGCTGCGCGTCTTAAATTAGTGGATTAGTTGATACCGCTTGTCACAGAACTAGCGTCGTGACTGCGCTACTCAACCGCGTCCATTCTAATTACAAGCTCGATATTGCATTTAGAAATTTTTATTGATAAAATAAATTATTAATGGATTTAAAAATTTTTTGAAGGTGTTTATTTTGAATGGTAAATTGATTGTTATTGAAGGCTCTGACGGCTCCGGCAAAGCAACTCAAACAAAAAAATTATTTGAGCGTTTGATCTCTGAAAATCACGCTGTTAAAAAAATTTCGTTTCCTAATTATAATTCTAATTCGTCAGCATTGATAAAAATGTATCTCAATGGCGATTTCGGAACTCACGCAGATGACGTTGATCCTTATGCCGCCTCGACATTTTACGCTGTCGATCGTTATGCCTCTTATCGTACTGAATGGAAAAAATTTTTTGAAGACGACGAAATCATTCTGGCTGATCGCTATACAACTTCAAATATGATTCATCAAGCTGTCAAGATCGCTGATAATTTTGAACGTGAAAAATTTCTTGAATGGCTTGACGATTTTGAATTTGTTAAATTAAAATTGCCGCGTCCCGATCTCGTGATCTTTTTAAATATGCCGCCTAATGTCAGTGAAAAATTGATCAAAGAACGCAATAGAAATGACATTCACGAAAAAGATTTTGATTATCTTCGTCGTTGCTATTCCGCTTATAATGAATTGACAAAAAAATTCGGCTGGATCAAAATCAACTGCAGTGATAATGATTCGCCGCGAAGTATCGAAGAAATTCACGAAAATATTTTTAATGTCGTCAGAAAAATTCTTTAAAGGAGTAAGCATTATGAATGAGGAATTAGAAAAATATTTTACGATTGAAGAATTAATTCAAAATTTCACACTTGCTGAACTTGTAACTTTGACTGAAGATAAATCGTTACAGAATTGGCTTGAAAGCAGATTTTACAATGAACAGGCTATTTTACTCAATGCCGATCACATTGCAAAGTATAATGATGATGAATTACGTTTAGCGATCTGTGAAGTTTTGGAAATTGATCCGTTGACTCTTTCTGATTATGATTCAAGAGCGATCGATCGTGCACTTGAAAAACGTCGTAAAAAATCAATTTATGCTGACAACGAATCAGACAATGAAATTATCGCCGAAACACAACAAGACTTAATAAAAATTCTTGCTGACAATAAAAGCGATAAAATTTATCTTTGCGGCGGTGAATTTCAAATTTCGTTGAATAAAGAGAATATTACTTATATCGGGCGTGATAATGCTGTTGTCAACATTACAAGCAAGCAACCGATCAATTTCGACGAAAAAAATATCCATCTCAAGAATTTGAAAATTTTCCTGCAAAATATCAATTCAGATCAGATAACGGCGAATGATTCAAGCAATTTGATCTTTTTGAATGGAAATTCGATCGCAATTAATCCAAAAATTACTCAAAATGATATTTATAATCTTCTGCAAGGTCGCAATAAATTTGAAAGTTTTGATGAATTTGCTGAACGTGCTGAAAATCTCAGCGGCGTTGTTATCGGTGAGGCTCTTCTCAACGAAAATGATTTTGACATTCACAACAATATTTTTGAGATTAAACCGCGTTGGAGAATGAATTTTTCAAAACTAATTAAAAAATTCGCCGAAAATAAATTTTTTAGTTCGATCATTGCGCCGAATATTGCTAAATCTATCTATGAGAATCAACGAAAAATTTTAATTTATGCTGATTTTGCAACTGACGGTGACGAAGCGATCATTAAAAATATTTTCCTACAAATTGAAAATCAAATTGAAATTTTTGATGGCAATTCAGCGGTTATCAAAAATATTTTTCCGCAGAGCGAAAATCGAATTGAAATTTTTGCAACTGATAAGCCGCTTGCTGAAGTGCTTGCAGGACTTGCAATTTCCGGCAGTTCCGGCGGTCGTGGTTACGGTATCAATTTAATCAATTTGGTGAGCTGATGAAAGCATTTCATACGTTACGAACTCACGAAAAAAATTTTTCAATGCAGGATTTTGAATTGTTGACGTTAATTTTATCAGCACTTGAATGGAAAAAATTCAACGGAACGATTAAACTTGTAACTGATCAGATCGGCGCAGAATATTTTCAAAAGCTCGGTATCATTGAAATTTATGACGAAATTGAAATTTTCCTTGATGAGATCGACACACTTAATATTGATGAAAAAATCTTTTGGGCAGGTGCAAAACTTTTCGCTCTTCAACGTCAAAAATCGCCTTGTGTGATGATCGATCTTGATTTTATCGTCTGGCAAAAATTGAATTTCGAGCCGTTTAAAAATAATGTTACAGTCATTCACTTTGAAACCGTCAACAATTACATTTATCCACCTGCCGATCATTTCAGATTCAAAAATAATTTCAAATTTCCGCCTGCGCTTGACTGGACAATTCCGGCTTGCAATACTGCTTTTGCTTACTTCGGCGCAAATGATCTCATTCAAAAATATTGCAATTTCGCTTTTGAGTTTATGCAGTCCGTTGATAACTACAACGCCGGATTAACTCATATGGTTTTCGCTGAACAAAGATGGCTTTCAATGTGTGCTAAGTTGATGAACAGAAAAATTTTTGAATTGTCTTCACTTGATGATTTATTCAGCGATCGACAAAAATATTTTACTCATATTTGGGGACATAAGCAGAAATTCAGAGATGATCGATCACTTGCTGAAAAATTTTGTAATGACTGCGCTAAACGCTTAAAAAAAGATTTTCCGAATGAATTTGAAAAATTTCAGTTGAAAGAGTGGTTTAAATATCAATGATAAAAGAAGTTTTGATCGTTGAGGGCAAAATGGACGTTGTAGCGATCAATAAAGCGGTTGAGGCAGACTGCATTATAACCGGCGGATTTACTTTGAATCGTCAAACGCTAAATAATATTTCAGCGGCTTATGAACGACGTGGAATTATAATTTTGACTGATCCTGATCCTGCCGGTGAACGAATCAGAAGATTTTTAACGAAAAGATTTCCTAATGCTAAACACGCTTTCGTGCCGAGAATCGACGCAACAGCGAATGACGATATAGGAATTGAACAAGCAAGCCCTGAGGCGATCAGAAAGGCATTAAAAAAAGTCCGTACAATGAATATTAATCCTGTACAGACTTTTACAAATTCTGATATGATGAAGAATCAATTAAACGGAAGTGAAAACTCTGCAGATCGCAGAATGAAACTTGGAGCGATTCTTGGAATAGGTTTTGCTAATGCTAAAAATTTTTTGAAACGTTTAAATAATTATGGCGTAACTCGTGAAGAATTTAACGCAGCAATAAATGAATTAATGCAGAATTAAGAATTAAGAATGTAGAATTGAAAATTATCAATTCATTACACATTACACATTACCAATTACCCATTAAATTTATTTTTCTTTTGCATTGATGGCATCAGTCTCTTCGATGTATTTTTTTGCGCTATGAATCAATCTTGCTTTGACCTCTACAAGATCAATATTTTTAACCTGTGCACCGGCAACATTTTGATGACCGCCGCCGCCGAACTCTTCCATAATCACTTGTACATTTAATTCACCGGTAGATCGTGCACTAATTCCAACAACGTCCGATTTAAGCTGAAAACAAACAATGCTCATTCTCACATTCTCAACTCTAAGTAACGAATCAGCCGTCTGTGAAGCTATAACTTGAACATTAGGAATAACTTTATCAATGTACGAAATGATCAAGCCGCCTTCATAATATTCAGATCGTGCTTTAGCAAGTGCAAGCGCAACCGTTGTTTCATAATCAGACTTGAATAGATCACGAACAACAACAGGATCAGCTCCACTTCTTCGGAGATAACTCGCCGCGTCGAAAGTCCTTGCTCCCGTTTGAACTGCAAAATGTTTCGTGTCGACGACTATTCCGGCATAAATCGCCGTTGCGTCAAGCCGTGAGAGTTGAATATTTTCGTCAAAGTACATTAACAATTCAGTAACTAATTCACTTGCTGAACTTGCTGACGGCTCTAAGTAAACCATTAATGGGTTTTTTATAAAGTTTTCGCTGCGACGATGATGATCAATAACAATTACTTTGCCCGGTATTCTTTCCAAAAGTTGTGGAGCGGCTACTAAATGCGGAATATGAGTATCAACAACGAATAACAGCGGAGCAATTTCCGGACCCGGCGTTAAATCTTCTTTCTTGATAAATACGCCTTCATATTCCGGCTTTGAATGAAGAATTTCAACGAGTTTATCAATACCTTCATTCATATCACTCAAAACGATCTGAAAAGGTTTTTTCAAAATCTTAGCCATAGCAGCAACACCGATCGCCGCACCAAAACAATCAAAATCTTCATTATGATGACCCATAATAAAAATTTTGTCAGCATTTTCCATAGCCTCACGAACTGCATTAGCAACAACTCTTGCTTTGACTCTTGTATGCTTTTCAACTGCTTTTGCTCTGCCGCCGAAAAATTGAGACTTACCATCAATTTTAACAGCTACTTGATCGCCACCGCGTCCAAGTGCTAAGTCTAAACCTTTTTGCGCCTCAATACCCATTTCAGTCAATGATTCTTCTTCAGACGATTTATCAGCAACTGAAACACCCATTGACAATGTCACCGGCAATTTATTTTTACTGATTAGCTGTCTCATCTTGTCAAGTACGTCAAATTTTTCAGAAATTGCCTTGTTAAGCATTCGACGCTGTAAAACGACAACATAGAGATCATCAGAAATTTTTCTCATAAAACCTGCAAGCGAATTGATCCAAGTGTCAAGTACTTCATTAACTGATAACATTAACGCCGTTTTGTCCGCCTCATTCAAGCCTTGAGTTACTTCGTCATAATTATCAATTTGCACATAAATTATAACCGTTCGGCTGTTCGTGTATTCGATTTTCAATTTTTCATAAGGCGTAATGTCACCAACGTAGAGTGCAATGAGTTGAGGAAAAATTTTTTTCGGTTTAAGAAGTTTATGACGGACTTTAAAAAAATTATCACCGCTTGCAAAAATATATTCGCCGTCGACATTAAAAATTTTTTCGTTGAGAAGTCCGGGCCAAAAATCGTCAACGTGAAGACCGTGATCCGGCTCTTTAGGTGAATATGTTCGAGTTCGTTTATTACACCATTCAAGCCGACCATCTTTATCAATAACTAAAATCGCTTGCGGTAAATTCTTTAAAGCATAAATAACCGTTTCATTAAAACTGCCTAATACATTTGTAACGTAATCTTCTAATCGTTTAGCACGATCTTTGCAGCGTTCATAAGCATAGAAAACCAAAATAAGCCACAAGATAAATGCGGCGATTGCTAAGACAAAATTATATTGAGACAATAAACCGATCAACACCAGCATCACGACGAGATGAACGACTAAATCAATCGTGGCAGATAAATTGCGCGGCAAAAAAATCACTTCCTTATTGATCAGAAATTGAAAATTTATTTTTGATCGCGATCAGAAAAATTTTTTCGATAATCAAAAAGCATATCAAATAAACCAGTGAAAGCAACAATTTGAAACAACATAAAATTGATCATTATCACAACAAAAATCAAGCGTCGAACGAGTTTAGACACTTTGAAATGATCAGCGGCAAAACTCAAAATTGATAAGCCTTGCACGAATCCAACGACCATTGACAAAAGATTAGCATTGATCGAAACGGTGTAAAGTAATTGCAAATTTCTTGTACTTCCCCAATAAAGTCCGAGCAATGCAAGCACCATTAAATATAAGAATGCAACAGGAAATCTCCACGTTGAAAATTTTGGAAAATCCGGAATATAAAATTTCATTCTCGGAGCGATCCATTTTGCAGCATAGAAACAAGCCGTTGTATTGATCAACGCCATCAATAGTAACAGTGTCGGCGTTAAAAGACTCAATAATTCTAATCCGGGCTCAACTTCTGCACGTGCTTTATCGATCTCTTCTTGACTCATTCCGATCGATTTATAAACTTCAAAAGTCTCTTCAAAAGATTCTTTGACCATTGCAAATTGATTTCCTAAAACGTCAACATTAACGACAAAGAGCATAAACATCATTGATAAAATTTGTGCGGCGAATGAGATCATCAACGTAAAAATAAAAATTCTCACTGCGCCAACATTCTTTTGAATAGCATAGCCGAGTGCTAAGCCGCTTAAGCCGAACGATAATGCTAACTTTACAGCAAGAATCGGATCAATTAATAAAGACAATAAAATAACCGCCGCTGTTAATGCAAGCGCGGCTTTTTCTATATCTGATCGAATAGTCAACACTACAAAGGGTACTGCCCAAAAGAAGTCGACTATTACACCTATGATCGGCAAATACGCTGAGATTAAACCTAAAACAACAGCAATTAATAATAACAGTCCGATCTCAACGATCGATTTAAATTTATCTCTGTTCATTAAATTCATTTGCACGACTTAAAATCAGTCGAACAAAACACCTCGCTAACAATAAAATTTTAAATATTATATCAAACCTTATTGTCATTGCAAAGTATTTTAAATCGTTTTGAGAAATTCAAACTCAAAAAATTTTTTCATTCAACCATAGTCCCTAAACCGTGATCAGTGAAAAGTTCCAAAATGATCGAATGAGGCAGACGACCATCAATAATGTGAGTCTTCTTTGTACCGGCTTGAATTGATCGCAAACAAGCCTCAACTTTCGGAATCATTCCACCGACAATAACACCGCTCTTAATGTATTCACGAGCTTGATCGGCTTTCAATGTTGAAATAAATGTGCTCTTGTCATTGAAATCTTTATAAACACCTTCAGTATCAGTCAACAGCAAAAGTTTTTCAGCTTTGATCGCTCCGGCAATATCAGCGGCAACATAATCAGCATTGATATTATAACTTTCGCCGTGTTCACCAACACCGATCGGCGCAATTACCGGAACATAATTTTTATTGATCAGATCGTTTACAATCGTTATATCGATCGTTTTAGCCTTTCCGACGTAACCAATATCAACTTTTGTCTTCTCACCGTCTTCATAAACCGTTGCTAATTTCTTCTCAGCTTGAATCAGTCCGGCATCTTTACCGCTTAAACCAACTGCACGAACTCCACGACGATTTAACAGCGTGACGATCTCTGAATTAATTTTACCGTCAAGAACCATTTCTGCGATCTCAACTGTCTCTTCATCAGTTACTCTTAAACCGCTGACGAATGAAGATTCTTTACCAACTTTTTTGAGAAAGCCGGTAATTTCCGGACCACCGCCGTGAACAATTACAACATTGATCCCGACGAATTTCATCAATGCAACATCAGTCATTACTTTATCTTTCAAATCTTCATTGATCATTGCATTGCCGCCATACTTTATAACGATCGTTTTGCCGTAAAATTCACGAATATAAGGCAAAGCCTCAACTAAAATTGATGCTCTATCTTCTGCACTGAAATTACTCATTAAATCATCTCCGCTAAATTTTCATCGTCATTTTCAAAATAATATTTCCAATGATAGCCGCCAGATTTTTCACGTTCACCATTAACTACCATTGCTATAGCAGTATAAGTGAAGCCAACGCTTTCAGCTGCCGCTTTTACACTTGGAAAAATTTCACCAGTCTCGACACAAATAACAGGTTTAGAATTTTTTCTTCGCATTGAATCAGGTCGATATTGTGCTGTACCGCCGTCTGCATATTTCCAATGAAAGCCACCTGCTGTATTTTTATTACCCGCTAAAACTGCTGAAATATTTGATGCTTTCAAATTATATTTTTCCGCCGCCGCTTTTATACTCGGAAAAATTTCACCAGTCTCAATACAAATAATTTCTCTACTAAGTTTTTTAATTGTCTCTTCAGTCCAGCCTTTACACGGATTCGCAGAATGTGCTTGTCTCATTTTTTCACGAGTTGCAGCGGTTAAAACTTTTCCGAGTTTCGCTTTACGCATTTTTTCAATAGACTCAGGTGTATTTTTTCTACCTTCAGGCATTTGTCTAATTCTTTCAAGTTCCGCCGCCTCATTTTCCGGATCGTAAAAAATCCAGTGAAAGCCGCCTAATGTTCTGCCTTTACCGTGCAACAACATTGTCATATTAGAACTTGCAACATTACAAGATTCAGCGGCGGCTCTTATGCTTGGAAAAATTTCACCGGTCTCAACACATTTAACAGGTTTACTTTTTTTAGCAAGTGTTTCAGGAGAAAAT
>JAFUZV010000065.1 GCA_017476425.1 Selenomonadaceae bacterium | reverse complement strand
TTTTATTGACGCTTTCATCACTGTAATGCCGCAGATCGGCTTTCCTATTCCGAAGAGAACGAAAGTATATTTACAAAATAAAAATATCACTAATTTTGGCGTTGCGGTAATGTTAGGCTTTACAAAGCAGATTCGTGGCAACGTTGTTTACAATATGACAGAAGATACAGCAAAATTTATAGCCTCAACAATGATGATGGGAATGCCTGTAACTGAAATGGATACAATGGCGCAATCTGCGATCGCTGAAATGAGTAATATGCTTGC
Source organism: Selenomonadaceae bacterium (assembly GCA_017476425.1). Classification (GTDB taxonomy): domain Bacteria; phylum Bacillota; class Negativicutes; order Selenomonadales; family Selenomonadaceae; genus Quinella. The sequence continues at coordinate 19,438 of JAFUZV010000065.1, read as the reverse complement.
GGCTAATACTGCTACAAATTTAACGGCTCTTGATCTTGAAGTTGATATTTCAACTCCGAGTGTAACTGTCGGCAAGGATACACAGATCAAAATTAGTAGCGGACAATATCTTACAATACAAATGACACTTGGAGATCGTACTGTGGATATTGCGATCGCCGTTGATCGTGATCTTTGATCTCATTCATAAACTATAAAAAATTTTGCAACTGAAAGGCGGGTTATTATGATCTTTGATATTCAACGCTTTGCTGATGTTGAAGTCGGAACTGAATACGCTGATGAACTTGATATTGATAGTGATGACAGTAATTCGCAGGTTTACGGCTTAGCAGGTAATGATATTATTCAAAGTTACAATGCAAGCAATACTACTTTGATCGGCGGCAGTGGAAATGATTTTATTTATATCAATGGCGGAACAGGCACATTAAGCGGCGGCACTGGTATTGATATGTTTAGCTTGAATTATTCTGCATCTTCAAATCTTTCAGTCGTGATTGAAGATATTGAGCCAAGCATTGATAGAATACTTATCAACTACAGCGGCAATGATGGAACTTCGCCGAATTTGTCATACAGCATTAGTGGTAATGACGTTATCTGGACTGATAGCAATGGTTATTTAAGTGTAACGATCAAAGGACAAAGATCGCTTGATGAATATTATGATCAATATGGTGATGAGGTTTATTGGGAAATTTTAGAAGAAGTCAACGAACAGCGTGAACTTAATGGATTAGCATCTTTGACTCTTTCAAAAGAAATTACTAATAGTGCTAACGTTCGTGCTAATGAATTGATTGAATATTATTCTCATACTCGTCCGGACGGATCGGAATGTTTTACCGCTCTTGAAAATAATGTTGGTTATCGTGGTGAAAATATCGCCGCAGGATATACTTCAGCTGACGACGTTATGGACGGCTGGATGAACTCCGAAGGTCACAGAGCAAATATTTTGAGTGAGAATTTCGGCAAGCTCGGTGTTGGTTATGCTTATGATTCAAGTACTGATTATAAAAATTATTGGGTGCAAATGTTCCGAAGTAATGAAAATTCCGGTGAAGTTGTCAGCACAGATGATATTTTGACTACAAAAATGTATACTTCTTCAAAAAGTTCTGTTACTACGCCTGACGGTATCGAACAAAATGGCAGCAGTTTAGTTATTGATGATGATTATAGCGGCGGTGTTTGGCTTTACGGCTGGGACTTCTTCAACAATCAAAGTGCTTATGGTGATAGTGAGATCAAAGATATTTACGATTTTGGTGACACCGTTAGCAATCGTGTTTTAACCGGCAACGATCAAGATAATTGGATTTGGGCAAGCGACAACGGAAATCAAATGTGGGGCGGCTTCAATGGTACTGATTATCTTTGGGGCGGCGCAGGTGCTGACACTTACTGGTTCGGTGTAAATGAAGGAACTACTTATATGATGGACGTTAACAGCAATGATATTGTAAATCTCTGGAATATTAATCTCGGTGAATTTTCGTTTAACATTGACGATACAAACAAAATTATCAGCATTGATGCAAATTCCGGCGGACACGGTGAAATTCATTCTGTCAGTGATACAGTTCAAGTTAATGTTGCTGACGGATCAAGCTGGCAATACAATTACAACACTAAAGAGTTGAAAGCATTATAAAATGATATTAGAATCGAAATTTAAAATTTTTTACTCAGTGCAGTTGTGTTGAGTAAAATTTTTTTGTAATTTGAGGTGATAATTTGCAAATCAAAAATATTATTGAGAAGGCGATCATTGACGCGGCAAATTTAACGATCGCTGAAGGAATTTTTAAAATCAACGAATCTGATAAATTGCCGGAAATTTTATTAGAAGTGCCGCCGAAAAAAGAATTTGGTGATTTCGCTACAAATTTTGCAATGCAGTCAGCAAAAATTTTTCACGCTAATCCTAGAAAGATCGCTGAAGAGATCAAAAAGCGAATTGATCTTGATCAAGTTGAAAAGATCGAAATTGCCGGTGCAGGTTTTATGAATTTCTATTTGAAGCCAACGATCATTTACGATCATTTCAAAGAAATTTTCAAAGCTGGCGATCAATATGGTCAACTTCCGAACAAAGGCAATGAAACGATTCAAGTTGAATATGTTAGTGCAAACCCAACGGGTTTATTGCACGTTGGTCACGGACGCGGCGCAGCAGCAGGATCAGCGATCGTTAATATAATGCGTGCCGCCGGTTATAATGTTGCGGCGGAATATTACATTAATGACGCAGGCAATCAAATGAATAATCTTACTAAGTCCGTTAATGCTCGTTATCTTGAACATTTTAATCAGCCGGTTGAATTTCCTGAAGACGGTTATCACGGCGCAGATATTATTGATACTGTTGATCGAATCATTGAAGTGCACGGCGATAAATTTTTAAATCTGCCGGAAGATGAGCGAATGAAAATTTTAGGTGATCTCGCTTATGCTGATAAACTTGCTGAACTCAAAAAAGATTTAGCAAATTTCAATGTTGAAATCGAATCGTGGTTTAGTGAAAGGACTTTACACCCAGATAAGATCAATGACGCAATAAAAATTCTTCGTGACAAAGGTGCAATTTATGAACAAGACGGCGCATTATGGTTAAAGTCTACTGATTATGGTGACGATAAAGATCGCGTTGTTGTTCGTGAAAATGGTGAGCCGACTTATCTTGCGGCTGATATTGCTTATCACAAAGATAAATATGATCGTGGTTTTGGTGAATTGATCAACATTTGGGGTGCAGATCATCACGGTTATGTTTGCAGAGTTAAGGCGGCTATGTCTGCACTTGGTTATGACGCTGATAAATTAAAAATTTTATTCCTTCAAATGGTTGCACTTTATCGCGGCGGTGAACTTGTCAAAATGTCTAAACGTAGTGGTAATGCTATTACTCTTCGTGAATTAATGGAAGAAGTTGGAACTGATGCCGCAAGATTTTTTTTCTTGATGAGATCGATGGAAAGTCAGCTTGATTTTGATCTTGATCTTGCTAAGAAAAAATCTTCAGATAATCCTGTTTATTATGTGCAATATGCACACGCTAGAATTTGCAGCATTTTTAGACAGACAGCCGAAATGAATATCAAAATGGAAGAGGATCCAGATTTTAATTTGTTGATCCATTCGTCAGAGATCGATCTGATCAACAAGATCGCTGATTATGAAGAAGAGATCGAAAAGGCGGCTAAAGATTATGCACCTCAAAAAATTACTCGTTATGCTCACGATCTTGCCGCTTTATTTCACGCATTCTATCGTGATTGCAGAATTATCGGTGTTGAAAATAAAATCGCTTCAGCTCGTCTTGCATTGATCAAAGTTACTGCGCACGTTATCAAACATTCTTTAAATCTTCTCGGTGTCTCTGCACCAGAATCAATGTAAATGTAGAATTAAGAATGTAGAATGCAGAATTAAAATTATTTGTGAGGTAAGAATATGGAAAACACTGAAAATAAAATTGTCGATTATCCTTCAATGTCTGAAATTGATATTGCATACAAAATTCTTTTCGATAAAGGCGAAGCGATTTATTACAAAGACCTTATCACTGAAGTTATTGAGAAAAAACGCAAAACCATTCAATCAATCGCTGTTGCAATTTCAGAAATTTATACAATGATCAATATGGACGGACGTTTTCAACATCGCGGCAATAGTATGTGGGGATTAACTGAATGGAATCCGCCGGAAACTAAAACTCGTACACGTGGATCAAAATCTTCTGCTAAAGTTCTTCAACAGAAAGCTGATTCGGAAAATATTTAATCGTAAAAAAAATTTGCACTCAATCAGATTTTTGATCGAGTGCTTTTTTATTTACTTTTCGCTTGTCGGTTCAACAAAAACTTTTGGCTTTTCTCTGTTGACATCTTTAATCAATCGTTTTGCTATCAATTCAGTTGTATGATTGATCGTCTTTAATAAAATTTCTTGAGACATTTTCTGTTTTTTCAAATTCGTTCTTCCTAAAAATGATCTTTTCAAAATGATTTTATCGTCGTCGCTGCGAATTACACTAACACGAACGGCTATCGCAAAAACATTTTTACGAGTCTGCAAAATTCCAAAACCGCCTAACAATGGACCGCCGAACGGTGAAATAAAAATTGATGAAGCTGATCCGCCGATTGAAAACGAATTGCCAACAGCATCATTAACTAAAGCACCATTGCCCATACCGGCGATCTTTCCTTCAATAATATAATCTGCTTGATCTTCATCAGTGTAAACAATAAATTTTTCGTCAACCAACAATTTTTCAATCAATGAATCAGTCAATGACTCAACTATTTGTGGATTATAAATTTTTTCAGTGTCGATCATTCTCACGGCAACTTTTGGAGTATAAGCTGAAACGATCGAACAACTCATCATCAGCAAAACGATCAGCGATAAAAATATTTTTTTTAACACGTCGATCACCTCACTCAAATTAATTTTCAAGAAGAATTTTTGCAATGTCTTTAGTTATCACTTCAGAATATTCAATTTGAATTTCCTTGACGAATCGCCGCCAATATTTCCGAGCACGTTTAGCCATAAGAAAATCAGAGTAATACAAGATCGGAAATTTCGCTGAAGTCCCTATGTTGTCAATGATTCTAATTCGTCGTTCATTCGCTGAAATTCTCTGCACCATAAAATTATCCGGGTCCATACCTGCCGCAACAAATTTTTCTGCAATGAAAACTTTTTTGAAATTCAACAGCAGATCAATAAGATCGTCAATGCTTTTAGGCTTTTGAATGTGATCAAGTACAGTTTTGCTAACACTTCCGTCAAAGTCGATCACTCTTTCAAAAAGATAACCTTTACCTTTGTTAGTCTCAACTTCACCGAAATATTTTGTCAGCAATGTCATTTTGTCAACTTTTTTTCCGAGTGCACGTCGATATTTCATTTCACGATCAAAATCTGTATCCGGCTCCGTGAATAAAAATTTTACACAAAGTTTTTTATCAGTTGGATGAGCATAAACAAATTTATGATTGCCGTCACCTAATTTTAGATCGTCCGTTAAAATTAATTTTTCAGTCGTCATAAATTAACCTTCTTTCTGACAACTTTTTAGAAATTCACTAGCAATATTATCCATACCTAAAATTTTGCCTTCACGATTAACCAAAACTGCACCGATCTCAATTTCGTTGAAAATATAACGTTTAGCACGAATGCTGACACGTTCAGCGATCTTTTGATAAACGCTTTCAAGATTCGCCGCTGAAATAATTTTCGTTGCCTCGTCAGTCGTATTTGCATTGAGAATTTTTTTAACACCTTCGCTGTCAAGACCTTCAGCCGCAGAATAAGCCGCTATCGTCTCAAGTCGTCCGTCAGCAATTCGGTTGTGAGTATAAAATACACCTGCCGCAATTTTAGCAAGTTTACCGATATGACCGAAGAAAATTATTTTTTTGACATTCCGATCATTTGCCGCCTCTAACATATAACCAACGAAATTACTTGTTTGAATGATCGCTTGCTTTGAAATTCCAAAATTAATCGCCGCAACTTCACCGATCTTTCCGGGCACAAAGATCAAGGTTTTAAAACCTGCTGCGAGTGCAACATCAATTTGAGGCACAAGAGATTTTTTAAAAGCCTCTTCAGACATAGGACGCAAAACGCCGGTTGTTCCTATGATCGAAATTCCGCCTTCAATTCCTAATATTGGATTCAAAGTCTTTTTAGCAAGTTTAACGCCTGCAGGAATAGAAATTTCAATTTCAAAACCGATCGGCTCATTGAAAAATTCTTTGATAACATTTTTGATCAGTTGACGCGGACCCGGATTTATCGCAGGTTCACCGATCGGAACTGCTAAACCTGCACGAGTAATTTTACCTATTCCAACGCCGCCTTTAAAAATAATTTCTTTGCCGTCGATCTTCTTGATCGTTGTGAAAACTGATGCACCATTAGTAATATCAGGATCATCGCCGTAAAATTTTATAACTTCGACGGTGATCAATTCTACATTCTGCATTCTGCATTCTACATTATTTATAGGTATTGTTAAAATTGTTCCGTCAAGTGCAGTGATCTCGACGGACTCAACAATTTTATTCATCGTCATAAAGATCAATGCCGCTTTAACGCCTGCCGCCGCACAAGCTCCGGTTGTGTATCCACTTCGCAAATTTTTTTTCATCTTTTAAAAAATTCACCTCAAAATTCTTTGCAAGTTTAATATACAAATTTTTTTTGATCATTACAAGGCATTTGAAAAAATTTTTTCGATCTCATTTGTATAACTGAATACATTTCAGCGATCGGCGTTTTTGGTTGACTTTAACAGATCGAACATTTAAAATTAAAAACGTTTTTTATAAATAAATTCGAGGTGTAAACTTATGAAAATTATTTTGACGGGCGATCGTCCAACCGGTAAATTACATTTAGGTCATTATGTCGGCAGTCTTCGTGAACGTGTTAAACTTCAAAATTCAAATGAGTTCGACGAAATTTATATTATGATCGCTGACGCACAAGCATTAACTGATCACGCCGGAACACCTGCAACGGTCAGAGAAAATATTTTAAATGTTGCTCTTGATTATTTAGGCGTTGGACTTGATCCGAATAAAGTTACTTTGTTCATTCAATCTCAAATTCCTGCACTCTTTGAATTAACGGCTTATTATATGAATCTCGTTACAGTCAGTCGTCTTGAAAGAAATCCAACTGTTAAAGCTGAAATTGCACAGAAAAATTTTGAAACTTCGATTCCTGCCGGTTTTTTATGTTATCCGATCAGTCAAGCCGCTGATATAACTGCTTTCGATGCAACTTGTGTACCTGTTGGTGAAGATCAAACGCCGATGCTTGAACAAACTCGTGAGATCGTTCGCAAGTTTAATGATCTTTATGGCAACGGTGAAAATATTTTAGTAGAGCCGGATATTTTTTTGCCGACAAGTAATGTTTGCAGAAGGTTGCCGGGTCTTGACGGTAAAGCAAAGATGAGTAAGACGCTTGGTAATTGCATTTATCTCAGTGATGATTCTGATACTTTGGCTAAAAAAGTTCAAACAATGTACACTGATCCGACTCACATTAAAGTTACTGATCCCGGACATATTGAAGGCAATGTTGTCTTCACTTATCTTGATGCTTTTTGTGATGACGTTGCAACTGTCAATGAGATGAAAGAACATTATCAACGCGGCGGACTCGGTGACGTTAAAGTTAAAAAATTTTTGTTGAATGTTTTAGAGGAAACTTTAAAGCCGATTCGTGAACGTCGCAAGCAATACGAAAATGATCCGGCGGCTGTAATGAAAATTTTGCAAGAAGGCACGATCAAAGCGAATGATAAAGCCTCAACAGTCCTTGCACGTGTTAAGAAAGCAATGAAGATCAATTATTTTGAATGAGGTGAAATTTTTCAAATGGCTCATATCAATGACAATTATCAAAAGTTACCCGGAAATTATTTATTCAGTGAAATTGCAAAACGTGTATCAAAATTTCAATCAGAGAATCCAAATGCTAAAATTATTCGACTCGGTATCGGTGACGTTACTCAACCATTGCCGAAAGTTTGTATTGATGCGATGAAATCTGCAGTTGATGAAATGGGCGATCAAAAAACTTTTCGTGGTTATGGTCCGGAGCAAGGTTATGAATTTCTGCGTGAAAAGATCGCTGAATACAATTATAAATGTCGTGGATTAAATGTCGACGCTGAAGAAATTTTTATCAGTGACGGATCAAAATGTGACTGCGGAAATATCCAGGAAATTTTTTCACTCGACAGCAAAATTGCGATCGCTGATCCTGTTTACCCGGTTTATCTTGATTCAAATGTTATGGCAGGTCGCACAGGTGATCTTAAATCTGACGGACATTTTGAAGACGTTGTATATTTGCCTTGCACGGCTGAAAATAATTTTTCACCGAAAGTTCCTGATGAGCACGTCGATTTGATTTACCTTTGCAGTCCGAACAATCCAACAGGTACGACACTTTCAAAAGAGGCGTTGAGAAGATGGATCGATTATGCTAAAAAAAATGACACCGTAATTTTCTACGATGCCGCTTATGCCGCTTATATCACTGAAAATAATATGCCGCGATCAATTTATGAGATCGACGGCGCAAGAGATTGTGCTATTGAGTTTAGATCGTTTAGTAAGACAGCAGGCTTTACCGGGACTCGCTGTGGTTATGTAGTCATTCCGAAAAATTTAACCGGTGTTAATAAAAATGGTGAGCGTGTTCCGTTAAAAAATCTTTGGCTGCGTCGTCAAACAACTAAATTCAACGGCACGGCTTACATTGTACAACGTGGTGCAGAGGCGATCTACTCTGATGAAGGTCAAGCGCAAATTAAAAATCTTGTCGGTTATTATATGGAGAATGCAAAAATTATTCGTGAAGGACTTGAGAAAGTCGGCTTGACTGCTTACGGCGGAATTAATGCGCCTTACATTTGGTTAAAGACTCCGAACGATCTTTCAAGCTGGGAATTTTTCGATCTTCTTTTGAATAAAGCTAATGTTGTCGGAACACCTGGAGCAGGTTTTGGACCTTGCGGTGAAAATTATTTTAGATTGACTTCATTTGGTGATCGTGATAATACTATTGAGGCAATGAAACGCCTTGATCAGAGCTTAGGGCTAAAGGCTGAGGGCTGAATGATCTCTAAGCCCTTAGCCCTAAGACCTTAGCCCTAATTAAAATAATCCTGTGATCTTTCCGTCGATCGTAATGTCCATATTTTCAGCCGCAGGTTTTTTCGGAAGTCCGGGCATAGTTAAAATATTTCCGAGAAGTACGACGATAAATCCTGCACCGGCGGAAATTTTCAATTCACGAACTGTAACATTAAAATTTTTCGGTCGTCCGATCTTCGCTGCATCGTCTGACAATGAATATTGAGTCTTTGCAATGCAGATCGGAAATTTTTCAAAGCCGAGTTGTTCAATCTCTGTAAGTTGTTTCTGTGCAGTTGGTGTAAAGTCAACGCCATCAGCTCCATAAATCTTCGTTGCAACAGCGGAGATTTTTTCTTTTATGCTCATTTCATCATTGTAAGTCAATTTGAAATTCGACGGCTGATTAAAAGCTGATTCGACTTGTTCAGATAATTTAATTCCGCCTTCGCCGCCTTCTGCAAAGACTGCTGATCTTGCAACTTTAGCACCTAATTCACGACAACGATTTTCAACAAAATTCAATTCGTCGATCGTATCAGTTGGAAATTCATTTATTGCAACAACTGCCGGTAGTCCAAAATTTTTGACGTTCTCAATGTGCTTTTCAAGATTCTCAAAACCTTTTGCAAGTGCGTCAATATTTTCCTCAGACAAATTATTTTTTGAAACGCCGCCGTGCATTTTTAACGCTCTAACCGTTGCAACGATCACAACTGCATCAGGCTTGAGATTAGCGAATCGACATTTAATATCAAGGAATTTTTCAGCACCAAGATCAGCACCGAAACCTGCTTCAGTAACAACAACGTCAGCAAGTTTTAAAGCGTACTTTGTCGCCATAATCGAATTACAACCGTGAGCAATATTCGCAAATGGTCCGCCGTGAATAATCGCCGGTGTACCTTCAAGCGTCTGCACGAGATTAGGTTTAATTGCATCCTTGAAAAGTAACGTCAATGCACCGGTAACGTTAAGATCATTCGCCGTGATCGGTTTATTGTCAACGTCGTAAGCAACAATAATTTTTCCAAGTCTAATTTTGAGATCGTCAAGATCATTTGCAAGACAAAGAATCGCCATCATTTCACTTGCAACGGTAATATCAAAACCGCTTTCACGTGGCACGCCGTTAGCTTTGCCACCGAGACCGACGATCACATTTCGTAAAGCACGATCATTTAAATCTAAAACTCTTTTCCATACAACTCGACGAACATCAATTTTTAATTCGTTGCCGTGATGAATGTGATTGTCTAACACTGCCGCTAATAAATTATGTGCAGTTGTGATTGCGTGAAAATCGCCGGTGAAATGCAAATTAATATCTTCCATCGGTACGACTTGAGAATAACCGCCGCCGGCAGCTCCGCCTTTAATACCAAAGCAAGGACCTAATGACGGCTCACGAAGTGCAACGATCGTTTTAAAGCCGCGACGACTAAACGCATCAGCAAGACCGATTGAAGTTGTTGTCTTGCCTTCACCTGCCGGAGTTGGATTGATCGCCGTAACTAAAATTAATTTGCCGTTCGATCGATCTTTTAACTCATTCCAAAATTCCGTTGAAATTTTTGCTTTGTGCTTTCCGTAAAGTTCAAGATTGTCTTCATCAATTCCGATCTTCTTTGCGATCTCTTTGATCGGTGAAATTTTTGCTTCTTGTGCAATTTCTACATCAGTTTTCATTGATCAATTCGCTCCTTGAAAAAAATTTTTTAATTTCGCTTGATAATTCTATAATTTGATTTTATTTCCTGCGAAAAAAAATTCACGAGATCATCTCCCGTGATTAAAAATATTTTTGATCAGCTTGATCATTTCGATCGCTGATCTTTTTTGATCTTTTTGATCGATTAGGTGTAGTCAAGTCCTTCATCAATCGCTTTAGTGAGATTTTCACCGAGCGTTTGAGTGAGTTGCATTTTCTCTTTTAAAGTCAACTTCTTCTTGATCGTTTCATAAACCGGCAGACGCTTTTTAATAAATTGTGTATCAATATTGCCGGTACGAAAATAACTGTCTTCTAAAATTTTCTTATGAAGTGGAATAGTTGTTTTGACGGTGTCGCCGCCTTCTGTCTCGCCTTCAATAATAAATTCATTAAGCGCACGAAGCATTATCAAAATTGCATCGCCGCGAGTACGTCCGTGAGTGATAACTTTTGCGATCAACGAATCGTAATAAGGTTCGATAGCAAGTCCGGCAGTGATAGCACTTTCAAAACGAACTCTCGGACCGCTCGGCTCATGCATAAAATAAATTCTTCCGGGTGACGGCATAAAATGTTGATCGGGATCTTCTGCGTTAATTCTGCATTCGATAGCGTGCCCGGTGATCTTAATATCTTTTTGCGTGAAGTCTAAAGGCTCATTCGCCGCAATTTTAATTTGAGTTTTAACTAAGTCGATACCGGTTACCGCCTCAGTTACGCCGTGTTCAACTTGTACACGTGGATTAATTTCCCTGAACCTCTCACGGCTAAAGTCGCAGAGTTCTAGGAGACGAGTAGATTTTTTAGTGTCTCCGTTTAAGAAGTTTGATAGACAAGCTATCCTTATTCTTACCGGCGTGTCCAGTTCGCCTCTATTGTATAGTCTCTCAAGAGACACAACTTTACTTTTACTAAGAATGTTTAATGCTCCGTTTACATCTGCATTCAAGATATATCCGTTACTCGTTCGATATTGCCCCGCGACTTATTCTTTTGCCGCTAAATTCGTACTTTTGCGGATTGTCATCATTATAGATCGGTATCTCATCTCTGTCGAAGAAACTTGCTTTTGAAGTGTAACTTTCTTCTTGCTCAATGTAACTGATTCCATAAAGTTTACTCAGATATTTTAACTTCTCTCTCAACTTCCCGAATGGTATATTAACAAAGTTTTGATTTGTTACCTTACCTAAGTTACTATTTCTCTGAAATGTTACATTGTAACCACAGACCAGCGTCCCGACATTATTTTTTAAACAGTAATTTATTATCATTCGTGCTACTTTCGACATATAATCATTGACGCGATTATTTCTTTTCCGTGCTATCTGATTCTGTCGATTAGTGCACTTCTTACCAAATTTCTGCTTGTCTTTAATGCTCTGTAGTCTGGAGTTTTCTTTATTGTACCATTGATTTAAGGATTTAAAACGCTTGCCGTCGATTATGAAGGCTTGCCCTGTACTTGTTACGCAAGTTGCAAGGTTATCTAGTCCAAAATCTATTGCCAGTGCATTTTCTTTATTTAATTTCCTTTGTTCTTCAACTATTTCTTGACATACTCCGCACGAATAAATTCGGCAGATTCTGCTATCAACAACACTTGCCTCAAAAAGAGGTCTTACGGTGTCTACTGCATAGGTTGATGCCCCAACCAATTTAAATTATATGAAGAGGCGGATTTTACCCCTGCCCATCTTCGATCATATTTTAACAAAGGTATTTAAAATGCAAGAGTTTTTTTGCGCCTTTCATCACCATAGATAAATCTAGGGGCTTTTCGCCGCTTTTCGGTAACTTTGCGAGTAAGGAATTGTAAGTTGCTTACCTTTCAATCGTAAAAATCCTATTATCAGTGTTGTGAAGCCGTCTTTTGGAAGATATTTCGGCAACTTTACTGCTTTAAATGGATACTTACCTTTTTTTGCAAGTTCCAAAAGTGCAAAGAATGATTGAAACATTCCATCTACTTCTTTGAGTATTTGCTGCGCCATATTTGAGTTTAAAATTTTATAATTTCGACTTCCCTTTAATAAGGCATAATTCTTCTCAAAGTTTAAATATTTGCCTTCACTAAAGTAGTATTGCCGAACATTGTAAATTGCCTCATTAGCTAAGTTCTTCGCTATATGTGACAATCTCCTAATATTACGATAATCTTCCTTAGATAGTTGCTTCACTTGTTGTTTTACAGTCAAATACATTTTCTCACCTCACTTTCGAGATAAGTTTAATATATTTTACCGTAAATTTTAACACTTAGTAAAAAAATATTTAGACACGCTTTGAACCCTTTGACTTTTGCCATTTTAGAGGCATCGTTCACATTGAGTCGCTACTCTCAATGCAGTTCTCTTATGAACTTCTTAATGTTTCCATTAAGCACAGACTATATCTCATCCTTCACCATTACGTGTTAAGGTCTGCCCACTTCGGATCGCTTGATCCTACTCACCTCAGGAGTGATAGTCGTTGAAGTTTCTCCTATTCGGAGCTTACCTGCTGATTACCCATTTTTCTAATTCAGAATGTAGAATGCAGAATGTAGAATTGAAAGTGAAGTAATTCTGCATTCTGAATTTTGCATTCTGCATTAATTAAGCACTTAGGATTTAACCTTATGCCATACAACAGATTTTTTCTGCTTTCGCCGCCTTCACATTTATGCTTATTTCATCATTACGTTGTGGCTCTGTTGCCTTTAGGGTATTCCAGCAATTCAGGCAGTAGAGGAGGATTGCAAGTCCTCACTACACACAAATTTCTTTATGCGCTTACTAGCTGACGGCGTTTCATCTCACGAATAAATTCATGAGTGTTCACGCCGCTTTTAATAAAATAAAAATCATTCGTTGCAAGATCAAGAAGAAATTCAACCGTTCCAATGCTTGAATAATGGACACTTTTTGCGGCTTTAACTGCAAGTTTACCGACTTTCTCACGCATTTCGTCAGTCAAAGCGATCGACGGTGATTCTTCTAAAAGTTTTTGATTGCGTCTTTGAATGGAGCATTCACGCTCACCGAGATGAAGAACTTCACCAAAATTATCAGCAACAATTTGTACTTCAATATGTCTTGATCTTTCAATGTAATGTTCAAAATAAAATCTTGTCTTTGTAACGTCAACGATCTGCAAAATTTTTTTCAATTCTTCTTCATTATGTGCAATAAACATTGATTTACCGCCGCCGCCGCTGACAGGTTTCAAGATAACAGGATATTTAACTTCACGAGCCGCTTCAATCGCCATTTCGTTTGAAGTCAACGGATCAGAACCTTTAGCCATAGGAATACCACTCGGAGCGACTGACGCTCTTGCAGCATCTTTATCACCAACAAGTTTAATTGTTTCCGGCATCGGACCTATCCAAGTCATTCCGGCTTTAGTCACCATTTCAGCAAATTGATCGTCTTCAGACAAAAAACCGTATCCGGGATGAACTGCATCGGCTTTAGCTTGAATAGCCGCTTGAATGATAGCTTCACGATTAAGATAGCTATCCATTGCATCTTCTTTACCAACTCTAAAACTGACATCAGCCATTTGAACGTGAAGAGCTGTTTTATCAGCATCAGAATAAATCGCCGCCGTCTCAATTCCAAGTTCTTGACAAGCACGAATTACACGAACTGCAATTTCACCACGATTAGCGATCAAAATTCTTTTAAACATTTAAGTCACCTCGATCAAAGTTTTCATTTAATATTTGTATAATATAATAATTTATCAGAATAATTAACGCAATAGAAATTAAAAAAATTTTTTTGAAATACATTCAAAATTCATATTGTTGACTTATCATTAGAAAAAATTTGATCGAAAGAGGTAATTAAAAAAATGGCTGATGCTCCACGTGCAATAATGGCGGAGAAACGACGCAAGATCAATCAGAGAAGACGAAGAATGAAATTATTATTTCTGTCGATTTTTATTGCGGCGATCTCACTTGTCTTTTACGTAGGTTTTGATTTCAACAATCAACAAGTTGCAAAAAATTCTTCGGCACAAGTTGAAAACTCAAAATCAAAAAATTTTTTATCAGCGAAGGACAACGAACGAATTAATATAATGTTGATGGGTGTCGACGAGCGAAAAGAAGATGTCGGCAGATCAGATACTTTAATGGTTGCGTCGCTTGATACTAATGAAGATAAAATTTCTCTGCTTTCGATACCTAGAGATACAAGAGTTAAGATCAAGCGTCACGGCTACGATAAAATCAATGCGGCTTATGCTTATGGTGGAGAATCACTCAGTCAAAATACTGTTGAGAATTTTTTAGGAATTGACATTGATCATTATGTGATTGTCAGCACTGATTCATTTGCAAAGATGATCGACGCGATCGGTGGCGTTGATATTGACGTTGAAAAAAGAATGTTTTATGAAGATCCTTGGGATGATAACGGCGGACTTGTTATCGATCTCAAGCCTGGACTTCAACATATGAATGGTGAAACGGCGATAACTTATGTTCGTTATCGTGATGAAGAAGGTGACGCAGGCAGAGTTAGACGACAACAAAATTTTATGCGTGCCTGCCTTGATAAATTGAGTTCACCTAAAATTGTTATGAATTTGCCGGAAATTCTCAGCGAGGCAAGAAAAGCCGTTAAAACTGATCTAAGTGTCGGTGAAATGATCGAAATTGCAACTGCGCTGAAAAATTCTGAAGAGAATCACGAAGGACTTAAAACCGGAATTGTTCCGGGTCATTGGCTTTATATTAATGGTGTAAGTTATCTTGTGCCGGATATTGAACGACTTGAAGAAGTTGTAACGGATAATCTCGGAATTGACAGCAACAAGATCGAAGAACATTTTGAAAAGATCGCTTATGAATATGAAGATTCAGTGCCGTTTTATATCGACAAGAATGAGCCGGAATATGATGAGAATGTCAACAAAGAAAAAGATCGTCAACTGATTGACTTCCTCAACGAAATTAATTTTGAGATTACTAACAGCAGCGTTTGAAAAAAATTTAATAAAAAACTGCAGATTATCAAATGATAGATTCTGCAGTTTATTTTTTTTATTTACGATCAAAAACTAAAAATTTTTTTATTGAATATCGAGCATTTGATCGATCTTCGCTTTATCGAAGCCGACAACATAATTTACATCGTCATTAGTGATAACCGGAACCATTGTATCGCCGGAGAGTTTAAGGCAAGCCTGAGCATCTTCATCACTGTTTTCAATGTTATGCTCTTCGTATTCAATGCCTTTTGACTTGAGATATTTTTTCGCCTTATCGCACCAAGGACAAGTAGTAATTGAATAAACCTTTACCATTTTTATTGCACCTCTCTCAACTTTGAAATATATTTTTCAGCTAACAGCGCGGCGGTTGTGCCGTCTGATGCTGCCGTTGTCAGTTGATGAATTTCTTTTTCACGAATATCACCGGCTGCAAAGACACCTTCTAAATTCGTTCGGCAGTCTTCACCGGCTAAAATATGACCGCGAGCACTCATTTTAACTTGATCTTTGAAGAGTGAATTATTAGGTTCAACGCCGATATTAACAAAAATTGCATCAACGTCAAGCATTTTCGACGTTTGAGAATTTTTATCGAAAATTTCAATCTGCTTAAGTCGATTATCACCGAAAAGTTTTGTTATCTCCGTCTCAAGCATAATTTCAACTTTTGAATTTTTTCTGATTCTCTCTTGCGAAACTTCATCAGCACGAAATTGACTGCGATGGATCAAATACAATTTACTTGCGTACTTCGTCAAGAAATTAGCGGCATCAACCGCAGCATTTCCACCGCCCATAACAACGATAATTTTATCTTGATACATATGACCGTCACAAAGTTCACAGTAATGCACGCCACGACCGGCATATTTCGGCTCTTCAGCTAACGGCAGTTTACGGCGATTCATACCACTTGCAAGAATTACAACCGGCGTTTCATAAATATAATTCGCCGTCTCAACAAGTTTAGTTTTATTCTGCAATTCAAGCCGTTCAATCACGTCAAATTCATCAATCGTTGCTCCGAAATGTTCCGCTTGATTTTGAAGAGTGCCTATTAATTCGCTGCCACTGACGGACATAAATCCCGGATAATTTTCAATTCCGGTTGCGTTTGCAATTTGTCCGCCAATGATCGCATTCTCTAAAACGATCGTTTCAAGATTCATTCTACCTGCGTAAAGTGCCGCCGTCAAGCCTGCCATGCCTGCGCCGACAATCACAATATCTTTTTTAACAGAAGGCTTATCCATAAAAATTTTTTTCACCTCATTTTTTTTATTTTCAATTATACTTTAACTTGTCATTGTGTCAAGTGATAAAAGTTACACAAAAATTTTTTTGTGAAGAGAATTTTAATCAACGTAGAAATTTTTTGAAAAATTTTAAAAATTTTTTGCAATAAAGAAGGATAATTTTATAGCATAGAGAATAAAAACAAACATAAAAAATGAGTGCTTAGGCATTCTGAAAGTCCTAAAAATTTTTTTGTAACAGATAGGAGAGGGTAAATAATGGCAGCAGAAGCAACCACCACCATTGAAAACAAAACTGGTATTCACGCACGTCCGGCATCGGTCTTCGTTCAGACCGCTAGCAAATTCAAATCAAAAATTCAAATCAAAGCTAAAGGCAAAACTGTTGATGCAAAAAGCATTCTCATGATCATGAGCATGGGTCTTGTCAAAGGCACAGAGATCACTCTCGTTGCTGATGGTCCTGATGAGGCTGAAGCTGTTAAAGAATTGAAAGCTCTCGTTGATTCAAAATTCGGCGAAGAATAAAAATTAATGGGTAATGTGAAATTGATAATGGGTAATGGAATTAATAATTAAATTAAAAATTACCGATTACCAATTAGTCATTGCCAATTAACAAAAGGAGTAGGCGCGATGATTGCGTCAACTCCTTTTGTATATTGCTAACCTTTATGTAAAAATTTCGTTGGAGGAAAAAATTTATGGCTGAAAAATTAAAAGGTAAAGGCGTAATTGCTGGCGTAGCCGTCGGTAAAATTATGCTCGCAGGACAAAATCTCGATGGTTATCTTAAAGATTACAAGCCGAAGAAAAAAGCTGATGAGAAAAAGGTTGCGGCTGATGCTCTTGTTAAAGTCGCTGCTAATCTCGTTAAAACCATTGAAGACCTCAACAAGAAAGACATGAAGGAACAAGCTGCAATTCTTGAGGCTCATAGAATGATGGTTGAAGACCCGGCAATGAGTGCAGCAATCGATGAACAAGTTGATGTCAGCGGCTCCGCACCGAAAGCTGTTCTTGATGCTTATGAGGCACAAGCACAAATTTTTGAACAAATGGAAGATGAATATTTCCGTGGTCGTGCCGTCGATATGCGTGATGTCGGTAAACGAATTGCAAAATTCATTCTTGGTATCAAAGAACCGGAGATCGGTGAAGGAAAAGTTATCGTCGCCGGTCAAGAAATTGAACCGTCTGTTATTGCCGGTTTACCTTCTGATAAAATCGCCGGTGTTATTCTCGGTCAAGGATCAACAACTTCACACGCGATCATTATTGCAAAAACTCGTGCTATTCCTTCAATCGTTGGCGTTGGTGATGCTATTGATAAAATGGCTGATGGTGATCCGGTTATCATTGACGGCGAAACCGGTGACATTTTGATTCGTCCTTCTGATGAAGAGCGTGCAAGCTACGACATTAAGATCAAGAAGCAAGAAGAATTGAAAGCACATTATGCAGAGTTAAAAGAACTTCCGGCGATCACAACTGACGGCGTAAAAGTGGAACTCGTTGCAAATATCGGCTCACCGGCTGATGTTGATGCTGCTAACAATTTCGGCGCTGAAGGCGTTGGTCTTTTCCGTTCAGAATTTGTCTTTATGGGCAAAACTGATATTCCGAAAGAAGAAGATCAATTCAAAGAGTACAAAGCCGCTGTTGAAAAATGTAAAGGTAATCTTTGTGTTATTCGTACAATGGATATCGGCGGTGATAAGCCTCTGCCTTATATTCAAGTCGGTCAAGAAGAAAATCCATTCTTAGGTTATCGTGCAATTCGTATCAGTTTGCAGCGTCGTGATCTTTTCATTCCGCAGTTGAAAGCAATTCTTCGTGCAGGTAAATTCGGTAAAGCCGGAATTATGTTCCCGATGGTTATCAACGTTGATGAGTTTAAAGCGGCTCAAAAAATGGTTGAAGATGCAAAAGCGGAACTCGTTCACGAAGGTAAAGAATATGCTGATAATGTTCAACTCGGTATTATGGTTGAGACTCCGGCGGCGGCTGTTATGACTCCGATTCTTGCTAAATATGTTGACTTCTTCAGCATTGGCACTAATGATCTTGTTCAATATACTCTTGCTGTTGATCGCGGCAACGCTCAAATCTCTTATCTCTATAATCATTTCAATCCGGCTGTCCTTCGTTTGATCAAGAGAACGATCGAATCAGCTAACAAAGAAGGCAAATGGGCTGGAATGTGCGGCGAAATGGCATCTGATCCTAATGCTGCAATTCTTCTTATGGCTATGGGTATCAAAGAACTTTCGATGTCTGCGCCTTCAATTCCAAAAGTCAAAGAACGTATCAGAAATATTTCAAAGACAAAAGCTCAGGAAATTCTTGATAAAGTTATGACTATGGAAGATGGCAACGAGATCAAAGCATACCTTGCAACCATTTCATAATTAATTGAAAATAACGATCGATTAAAATATTTAAAATTAATTGCAAAAAAAAATTACCTTCTCAGATCAAATTGATCCGTGAAGGTTTTTTTATGTGAATTTTTATTTATGACTAAAATTAATTTTACTAACGATTAAAATTATTTCTTAGAAGAAGAATTCAACACGACCGAAGAGTTTTTCAGCATCGCCGCCGCCGGTGATATAATCGCCGTTGAAATATCTTGCAATGAGACCGATATTTTTCATAGGAGCATAAGACGCACCGACAAACCAACCTTTAGCACCAAGCAAAACATCATCAGTAGTAGCAGCGAATGAAACATTAGTACCATAACGACGATAACCGGCGAAAACATTCCAGTCACCTTTTTCAGGATTATC
>JAFUZV010000064.1 GCA_017476425.1 Selenomonadaceae bacterium | reverse complement strand
TTGTAATATGGAAAGCGTGCTTGAAAGAGTATCGAAAAGATCAACGATGCAAAAATTCCGATCGCTAATCGAAATTTATAACCTAAACCGATCAATGTTGCAGTGATCGTTGACAGCAATGTTACTGCACCGGCTGTCTTCAAACTCAATCTTAAGCCTGTCCATAGTGCTAAAATTATTTCAGATGTTGTTGTATCTTCTGACATATAGCCGCTTGACATTGACCACATAAATAAGCCGCGATAAACTTCTAATAAAATCAGCAAAAATAGAAACAGTCTGAGATCACGCTGCAGACCGTCAAATATTTTCGTTAAATGTTTCAATACAAATTTTCCTTTTTAATTCTTAATTCTGCATTCTACATTCTGAATTAACTTTCATTTCATATTAATGATTTTCTCTTCAACTTGTCGCACGGTGATTTTTTCAAGACAATCTGCACCTTTCGGACAAGATCGTTTCCAACAACCTTTGCACGGACGATCAACTTCAAGAGAATTTTCAATTTGACCATAAGCACCATTTCGATTAGCATCAGTCGGACCCATAAGCATAAGCGTTCGAGTTCCAAGTGCTGCCGCTAAATGTACTGCGCCGGTATCACCACCGATCACAAGTCTGGAATTTTTAATTAGACTTGCAAGTTGTGCCCAATTAGTTTTATTAACAAGATTGATCGGCGGAATTTCGATCATTGCCTCAATATCAGCGGCTCTTTGTTCATCAACAGGACCATTGCCAACAAACACCGGCATTACATTCATATTGTAAAGCCAATCGCTTAAAAGTGCAAAATGATCAATAGACCAACGTTTATTAGGCCAATTAGCACCGATAACAAAAATCACATAAGGCACTTCTAAATTTCCACCGGCACGTTGAAAAATTTCTTTCGCTTTGATCTCTTCATCTTCAGGAATTTCTAACGGAAATTTAACTTCATCAATTTCACAACCGATCGCCTTCGCAGTATCAAGATAACGATCAACGATATGACCGCGACAATGATCACCAACAACAGGCTTTGAAATTTTTCCGCTGAGTTCACGCATATCACAAATTCCAAGTTTAATATCACTCTTAGCAAAAAACGCTATCGCCGCAGATTTAAAAAGTCCTTGTAGATCTAACACAGCGTCATAATATTGATCTTGAATTTCACGACGAAACGGAATAAATTTTTTTGCAAAACCCATAAAACTCCGAAAATCTTTTTTATGAAAGAGAATTATATTATCAACGCAAGGATTCATTTTTACAATTTCCAACGCCGGCGGTTCAACAACCCAAGTAATTTTAGAATCAGGAAAAGTTTTTTTGATAGCGTGAGAAACAGGCAAAGCGTGAATAACGTCACCGATCGCACTAAGTTTAACGATCAAAATATTTTTTAAGTCCGTCGACACTATCTGTTGAGATTCAACCACGTTCAAATTCGCAGTCATTTTTCAACATTCACCTTCGGCTTGCCACATTCAGCACAGAATTTACCTTTGTTGCCTTCGTGACCACATTCATTGCAAGTCCATTCATCGCTTGCAGGTTTCGGCTTACCACATTCAGCGCAGAATTTACCTTTATTCTTTGCTCCACATTCACAAGTCCATTCACCGGCTGGTGCAGGTTTAGGTTTTCCGCATTCAGCGCAGAATTTGCCGGTATTGCCGGAATGTCCACAACTACAAGTCCAACTATTTGAGGGCTGAGAGCTAGGGGCTGAGGGCTGAGAATTATTTTGTTGACTGCGACCGAGCATATCAAACATAGAATTGACATTTGATCCGCCAGCCATACCATTAAGCATACCCATACCCATAAAACCTGTCATAGCTCCGGCAGAATTTGAAGCGGCTTGCTTTTGTGCTTCAGCATTCGACGCGATCCAATTCGCCGCCGCCATATCCGGCGTTCTTAATGCTCCTGTTCTCTGCAAGTCTTTGATCATTTGTGCATCTTCATCAGAAATATTGACGTTGCTAATTCCAAATTCTACAACTTCAATGCCGCGCTTTTCACTCCATTTAATGTCAAGAACTTGATTTAAAACTTCAGCAATTTCCATTGTATGAGCCGGTAAAGCATTCGGACGGATTTGCAATTCAGAAATTTTTGCAAAGGCAGGTTGCAACGCCGTTAAAAGTTCCGTTTTAAGCTGTGAATCAATCTGCGAGCGGTTAAATTCTTCTTCAACATTTCCGCAGACATTAGTATAAAACAGAATAGGATTGACGATCTTATAAGAATATTCACCGAAGCAACGAATTGAAATATCAACGTCAAGCCCGATATTGCGATCAACAACTCTGAATGGAATAGGTGAAGGCGTTCCATATTTATTGCCGGTGATCTCTTTCGTGTTGAAATAATAAATTCTTTGATCTTTACCCGGAGCACCGCCATAAGCAAAACGCTTTCCGATCTGTTCAAAGACAAGCATAATTTTTTCTGAAAGTCCTGCACCGTCAGTAAAAATTGAAGGCTCAGAATTTGCATCGTAAGTATATTGACCGGGTTCAGCGGCGATCTCGGCAACTTTACCTTGATCGACAATGATCGCACATTGACCATTATTAACGACGATAGTTGATCCGTTTGTTATGATATTTTCTGCTGAAGTATTCGACGAACGATCGTGACGACTTTGTTGACGATGACCTTTAGCGACGAGAACATCAGGCGAAAGTGAATCGCAAATAAAATTTTCTTTCCACTGATCGGCAAGAACGCCATTAATTGACCCAAGAGCAGCTTTTATGAGACCCATATAAAGCACCTGCTTTCAATGAAATTTTTTTCAAAAGCAATTCTATCACGCACAAAATTGATCGTCAAGCCGTTGATAATTCGGAATTAGAAATTCGGAATTAGGAATTAAATTTAAAATTAATAATTAAAAATAATTCCTCATTCTGCATTCCGCATTCCGAATTAAAAAATAGAAGGATTGAAAAAATTTTTGTCGAATTTCGCACGCTGAAGGAGTGATTAATTTTGAATCGAAAATTTTTCAAGAGAAGTAAAGCCACTCTGTTAGCTGGATTAATTGCAATGAGTATCAGCGTGACAGGTTGCACAGATATAGCCGGAAATCCAATCGAAACAGAGCCGAATAAATCAGAACAAACGGCATCAACTTCAAAAACTGAGAAAGTAACTGATATTAGAAATGAAGAACGTGCAACTAATTCAGCACAAGCGGCAACTAATAAAATAAGTTCCGCAAGAGATACATTTGCTGTTAAAGTTGCAAAATCAGTTGGTCCGGCAGTCGTCGGAATTACTAATCGTGCTGTTGCAAGAGACTTTTTTAATCGTCGTGTTGAAAGTACCGGCGTTGGCAGCGGTGTAATTTTCCGTAAAGACGGCTATATTGTAACTAATAATCACGTTATCGAAGGCGCAAGAGAATTGATCGTTTCACTTTCTGACGGATCAACGGTTAATGGTGAACTTGTTGGTGCAGATGAAATGACTGATATTGCAGTCGTGAAGATTGACGCAAAAGATTTACCGGTTGCAACGTTCGGCAATTCTGATGAAGTAGTTGTTGGTGAGCCGGCGATCGCTATCGGAAATCCTATGGGACTTGAATTTCAAGGATCAGTTACAGTCGGTGTAATTAGTGCGCTTAATAGAACGCTTGATTTAAGTGATCGACGTGTTAAACTCTTTCAAACGGATGCAGCGATAAGTCCCGGAAATTCCGGCGGAGCATTAGCGAATGCTGACGGTGAAGTTATCGCGATTAATTCAGCGAAATTAGCGGCTGATGGCGTTGAAGGTATGGGCTTTGCAATTCCAATTAATACCGTACAGACGATCATTGATGAATTGATGGCGAAAGGTTACGTTGCAAGACCTTATCTCGGTGTAACTGTCTTTGATAAACCGACTGCAGCGCGTTATGGTTATCAGTTGACGATTGATAAAGGCGTTTATGTTTATCAAGTTCGTCTTGATAGTCCTGCCGGTCGTGTTGGACTTGAACGCGGCGATATAATTTTAGCGATCGACAACAAAGAAGTTAATTCTGTTACTGATCTTAGAAATGAAATTGCTGAACATAATGTTGGCGATAAAGTGAAATTGAAATATGAACGCGGCGGAAATAATCTCGAAGTTGAAATTACTTTAGAAGAAATGCCGCAAGTAACAAACGATGCGGGTTAATAATTCGTAATTCGGAATGCGGAATTTTTAATTGATATTATTATGAAGATAAATATTTTAACGATCGGAAAACTCAAGGAAAAATATTTAATTGACGCATTGAATGAATATCGAAAGCGATTAAAAAATTTTTGTACGCTTGAAATAATTGAATTACTGGAACAGCGGACGATCGATCTTGAAGGTGAAATGTTATTAAAAAGAATTTCGCCGGAAAGTTTCAAAATCATTCTTGACATTCACGGCAAAGAAATTTCATCTGAAGAATTTGCAAAAAAAATTTCCGATCTTGCTCTCAACGGTCAAAGTAATTTAACATTTGTGATCGGTGGAGCATTCGGAATAAGTGAAGAATTGAGGCAAGCCGCAGATTTTAAATTGAGTTTGTCGAAAATGACATTTACGCATCAAATGACGAGATTGATTTTAATTGAACAGATTTATAGATCATTTAAAATAATTCATAATGAACCGTATCATTGGTGAAAATTAATTGATAATGTGTAATTGGTAATAATTATTTAATTGCCCATTACACATTATTCATTACCCATTAATTTCGGAGGTGATAAGCAGATGAATGATGAACTTTTGTTTAATCATACATATGTAACTAAAAATTTCGCTTCAATAGAAGTGCAAGATGCAAGAGATAATGCAAAGTTCATTGAAAAATTCGATCAAGGACATTTATCAGTTATGATCACGGATAACGGCAAATTTAAAGGCTTAGTAGATCGAAATATTTTTCAAAGGAATTTTGAGAATAGAAATTTAGCGGTTATTTTGGATGCTTGGATTGAATATAGCGACAATGAATATGATCTTAAAATGAAAGCAATAGAAATTTTCAAACGAAGCATCTTGCGTGAGATACCTGTTTTGAAAGATGATCAAATTGTTTCTACTGTAGTTAATAGCATTTCTATCGGTTCAGCTAAAAAACTCAATGCCGTTGAATTTCCGCCGCTTTACTGGAATTTGATCAGTGATGATCTTGCTAAAAATCTGTTCGGAGATAAAAAAATTTTAATTTCGTCAAATTGTGGCAGTTTATCCGGTTTTAAAGAACGATTTGATCACCTGGCTCAATGTATAGATGTTTACAGCGACGACAACTGGATCAGCTATCAAAACGGTCAATATGACTTGTTTTTAAGCGGTTTAATTAATATGGGGGGGGGGGGCATACTACATTAAATTTGTATGCTCGTCAAACTTATGCTGATCTTTTGTCGTTGGAAGTTTTTAATTATTTGACGAATCACGGAGTAAATTTATTTTATATAAACAATTTGGGAAAAATTGATAATATTCAAGAGCGTAAGAGTACTTTAAAAAATATTGATGAAGGTTCTGCTTCAATTTTTTCAAAGTACGAGGATTATTTAATTTTCAAGGATATAAGAAGAGAAAATATTTTCAATATAATTGGTGGTCAACGTGTAACTATTGATGTTCCGGAATACTATGAAAATAGTATTTATTGTTATGGACCTTGTACAGCACTTGGAGCTTTCTCGACTGACGATAAGACGATTGAAAGTTACTTGCAAAATATTTTGAATGAAACAGGTTATAAATATCGAGTTGTGAATTGCGGCGGTGTTGGTAGTGGTGAAATTCTCAATAATGATCTAAATTCACTGTATTTGATAATGGACACTGAATTTAAATCTGGTGATATAGTCATTCATTTTGGTGGAACAATGTGGAATTATTTAATTCACTTGCCAAAAGATAGACGAATAGACTTTGAAGATATTTTTAATAATCCGCCTTTCGATAAATTACACTGTTTTAAAGATATATCAGCAGGTCACATTGATGAAAGTGGCAATGAAGCTGTAGCAAAAGTCATTTTTGATCGAATAAAACCTTTACTGATCCGAAAAGAATCTGTAACACCATTTTTTGATCGTCTTGAACGCCATTCAAAAATTGATAGTGAACTTGAAAAGTATTTAAAGGAACTTTCAAAGGAACGAGTAGAATTTGAAAATATCGGTGCTATAGTGATGAATTGCAATCCATTCACTAAAGGACATATGTATTTGATCGAACAGGCTTTAAAGAAAGTTGATTTTTTATATATTTTCGTTGTTGAAGAAGATTTATCAGAGTTTAGTTTTAAAGATCGATTCGCTATCGTTCAAGAAAATTGCAAGAAATTCAATAATGTTAAGGTTATACCTTCGGGAAAATATATGATCTCAAGTTTCACTTTTGCCGAGTATTTTAAAAAAGAGAAATTGCAAGATAAAAATATTCTTCCGGCTAAAGATGTAAAATTATTTGGCAGTTTTATAGCACCTTGTTTGAATATAAAAATGAGATTCGTCGGTGAAGAACCACTTGACAAAGTAACAAGGCAATATAATGAGGCGATGAAAAAATTTTTAGGTGATTATGGAGTTATCCTTGTGGAAATTCCCAGACTTAAACTTTCAAATGGTGAAATTATAAATGCCACTAAGGTCAGAAAACTTATTAATGAAGGAAATTTTGAAGAGTGCAAAACTTATTTAACAGAAGAAACTTATAATTATATAAGCCACATTTTTAATTAACAATTTACAAATTAAAAATTAAGTTTTCTAAACAGCTTGGAAATTTAATTCAGTGTTCGATGAATTAGGAAGCCGTCGGATTGAGCCCTTCTCGATTTAAAAGACAGTTTTTTCTCAAAAAAACAGTAAATCATAGAAGTGATTCAAATTTTAAAAGAATGCTCAAAAACAAAGGGAGAGAGCCAGCCGAGAGAGCTATGAGGGCGAATAAGATTGTAATAAGCCTCAATGTAATGGAAGATGGCAGTTTTTAGCCTCACTTTTGATTTTTACTCTGATAATAACCGCTACGTGCAAGATACGGTATAAAGTACTCACGCAGCAACGGGACTTATTCTCGTCGATGAAACGATATTTATCCCTTATTGATAGATTATGCCGATGGATTTTTTTAAGATGGAAATGACCTCATCTTTGAGTTGAAGTTGTTTCCGAGCGGCTTTGAGCTTATCTTCAAGTTCACGAATCCTTTTAGCGTGGCTATATCTTTGTTTGC
>JAFUZV010000063.1 GCA_017476425.1 Selenomonadaceae bacterium | reverse complement strand
TAATGATTTAAAGCGGCAAGCCGGAATTATCAAAGAGTTGGTCAATGCTTTAGGTTATGATATTGCATATGCACAAGACGGATCAGAAGGCGATGACGCGATCGGAACGCTGACGAATAATTCAACGGAAAAAATTTTGATCGTTAGTGTTGACGCTGATATGTTGCAACTTCTTAGCAAGACGGTTAAAGTTGAATTGTTAAGTAAAGGCAAGCGAGAAATTTATGATGAAATGCGTTTTGAACAGGAGTATGATATTTTAGCGACGCAATTTGCAGATTATAAAGCACTTCGTGGCGATACGAGCGATAATATTCCGGGCGTTAAAGGTATTGGCGCGATAACTGCAAGGCGATTGATTAACACTCACAAGACGCTTGACAATATTTATCAAAATATCGGGTTAATAAAACCGGCGAGGATCAGAGAGATTTTAAAAGCCGGAAAAGAGATCGCTTATTTATCGTTGGAACTTGCAAAGATTGAGAAAAATATTCAGCTTGAATGGTCGAATGCTAATTTTGATGATGGCAAAGTGAAAGAAATTTGCGATCGTGAAGGTTTATTAAGTTTAAAAGTTCGGCTTTATGGTAAAGAAAATTTGTTGAAATTGCCGGATTATGAAATTGCCGGGAAATATGTTTATAAGTTGAAGACGGCGATCAAAGCTGAAGAGAAAATCGAAGGCAAGAAATATGATCTTGAATTGATGGCGTATGTGCTTGATCCTGAGCGAGGCGTAAAGAAGTTAGAAGGACGTTTGACGGTTAAAGGTCGCTTGATTGAAAATATCGGCAGACAATTAGAATCAGAATTAAAAGCAAGCGGCTTAATGAATCTTTATGATGATATTGAATTGCCGTTGGTTAAAATTCTTGCTGATATGGAAATTCGTGGAATGAAAGTTAATTTGCAGCGTCTTAAATCAGAAAATGTATTAATGACGAAAGAATTAATAAAAATTGAACAGGAAATTTACGAAGAAGCCGGAAAAGTATTTAATTTAAATTCGGCGCAGCAATTAGGAAAAATTTTATTTGATTCAATGGGAATAGCACCGATCAAGCGGAATAAAAACGGCTATTCAACTGATGCAGAAGTTTTAAAGCAGCTTGAAAATGATTATCCATTTGTTGCCAAAGTGATTCGTTATCGTCAACTCTTTAAACTCAAGCGGACTTATCTCGACGGTTTGGAGAGACAACTTGATTCTGACGGAAAAATTCACACGACATTTAATCAAACGTTGACATCAACCGGCAGACTTTCAAGCAGTGATCCGAATATGCAGAATATACCAATTCGCACTGATGAAGGACGAGTTATCAGAAGTATCTTTGAACCGAGTGAAGGCTTTGATTATATTTTAAGTGCTGATTATAGTCAGATTGAATTGAGGATTTTAGCACATTTAAGCGGCGATGAACTTTTGATTAAAGCGTTCGTAAATGATGAAGATATTCACGCGTCGACAGCTGAAGAAGTTTTTGGAGATCGATCTTTACGTGGACGAGCTAAGGCGGTTAATTATGGTATCGTTTACGGGATTAGCGATTTTGGTTTAGCAAAACAACTTCATATCAGTCGAAGAGAAGCGGCGGAATATATCAAAATGTATCTGACACGTTACAGCGGCATTCATAATTATATGAATCGATTGATTGAAGAAGGTCGCCGACTAGGATATGTTGAAACAATGTATGGTCGTCGTCGTCAACTTCCGGGACTTGAAAGCAAAAGCCTTAATATGAAACATACAGCGGAGCGTCAAGCGATGAATACGCCTATTCAAGGAAGTGCCGCAGATATTATTAAAATTGCAATGATCGGCGTTGAAAGAGAATTGCAGCGAGGCAATTATAAAAGTCGAATGATTTTGCAAGTGCACGATGAATTAGTTTTAGAAGTTGTTGAGGCGGAATTAGAAGAAGTGAAAAAGATCGTTAAAGATCAAATGGAAAACGCTGCTAAAATGAAAGTGCCATTGAAAGTTGATATCAACGTTGGAACTAACTGGGCTTTAGCTAAGTGAGGGCTGAGAGCTTAGGGCTGAAGGCTGAGGGCTAAAGGCTGAGAGATCAGAGGTGAAAAATGTATATAATAGGAATAACCGGCGGAATTGCTTGTGGAAAAAGTCTAGTGTCAAATGAGTTGAAAAAGTACGGCGCAAGGATCATAAGTGCTGACAAAATGGCGCATTGGCTGATGTCGCCTTGCAATGAAATTTATAATGAATATGTTAAACATTTCGGTGAAAATATTTTAAGAGAAGACGGTCGGCTTAATCGCAAGAAGATAGCAAAAATAATTTTCAATGATAAGAATGAATTGAAATGGGTAAATGAAATGGCGCATCCGATCTTAAGGCGTTATGTTCGTGAAAGATTAGTTGCTTATCAACGCAAGAAAAGATCATTGATCGTTTTAGATGTGCCATTGTTGTTTGAAGCCGGCTGGGAAATTGAATGCGATGAAGTCTGGGTTGTGATTCTTGATCGTGATAAACAAATTCAAAGACTTATGAAACGGAATCATTTAAACCTTGCGGACGCAGAATCACGAATTGAGGCGCAATTAAATGATGACGAACGTCGAAAGCGTGCCGATGTGATCATTGATAACAATCTTGATAGAGAAAATACTTGTGATCAGATTCGGCGGCAAATCGAAAAGAAATTTCCACACTTAATTAAAAATTATGAAGAAAATTAAATTTGTATCGATAATCTTTTTAACATTAATGATCTTGTTGGTAAATTACAAGCTCGATAGCTGGCTTTATCCTGTGAGATATGTCGAAGAAGTTGAAAAATATTCAACAATGTATAAGGTTGACGCAGCGTTAGTTGAGGCAGTGATCAAAGAAGAAAGTAAATTTATAATTAATGCACAATCAGCAACCGGCGCAGTCGGACTTATGCAAATAATGCCGTCAACAGGTGCTTGGATAGCAGATCAACTTGATGAAGAGTTTGCAGATTTAAATGACGTTGATCGAAATATTCGTTATGGAGTCTGGTACTTATCGGAGTTGACGGCGGAATTTGGCGGCAATAAAATATTAGCACTTGCGGCTTATAATGCCGGACGTGGAACAGTTTGGAATTGGATCGAAAAATACGGCTGGGATAAAAATTTTGATCGAGTTGATGAAATTCCCTATGAAGAGACGAAATTATATGTTAAAAGAGTCTTGAAAAGCCACGAAAAATATATAAAATTTTTTAATAGGACTAAAGATTGAAATATCGAATAAAACAATCTGAAGTTCTAATTTTTTTGAGGTGATTAAATGAAAGATGATCAATTTATGATCAGTGGAATAAGAGAAGAGCGATTTAAAGAGATGATCAGCGGCTTGAAATTGAGTTTTGATGAGCAGGAAAGTTTAAGCGGCAGTTGTATAAGTCTTGTTAATGTTATTCCGAGTGATAAATTTGTTGAGATATTTTTGCAGACGCAGAATAACATCAGCAAGATACTACTTTATAAATTAGCGGTTTATCTTAAAAATAAATATAATCCGAACGGTGAAATAAAAGTTAGTCCACGTCCGAAAAATGATCAAGGATCGCTTTTTGAAGATGAAGAGGAACGTCAAAGAAGATATTCCGGCATAAGTTCCAATGATCCGCCGCCGACTGCAAGACGAAAGATCATTAATAAAAATACTTCAAAAGTCGTCGGGAAAATTGATCAGTCGACGAATAATTTTGTTGATCAAAGCAAAAAAATTTCAACGGTCGACGAAAATAAAAATCAATCAACCGTTGAAGAAAAAATTATTTCAAAGTCTGAAGAAATTGCAAAGCCTCAACCTCAACCGTCAAAACCGATCAAAGGATCGATCACGGCGATCAATCAATTAACTGATGACAAATCAAAAGTTACAATCGAAGGTGTTTTGAGTGATTTAAAAATAATTGAGACAAGCAAAGGCAAAATTATAATGTCTTTTAATCTCGTTGATGAGAGTGACGGAATCATTTGTAAAAAGTTTTATGACAAAAAAGAGAAGTCGACAGTTGATGAGTTGATGAAAAATTTGCAAGGTCAACACAAATTAAAAGTTCGAGGCAGTTCGCAAATTGATTCATATTCAAAAGAATTGACATTTTGGATTGACAATTTAGAGATCGAAAAAATTGAAACGAATGAGCGAGAAGATAATTCAGATGAAAAGCGTGTCGAATTGCATTGTCATACAAGAATGAGTCAAATGGACGCGATAATGTCAGCAAGTGAGATTGTTGAGCAAGCGGCAAAATGGAATTGGAAAGCGGTAGCGATAACAGATCACGGAGTAGTGCAAGCATTTCCTGAGGCGGCGAATACTGCTAAAAAACTCAAGAAACAAGGCATTAACATAAAAATAATTTACGGCGTTGAAGGCTATTTAGTTGGTGAGGATTATCAAACGAAAGCACAGGCGAATCACATAATAATTTTAGCGAAAAATAAAATCGGCTTGAAAAATCTTTATGAATTGATTTCTTTATCACATTTGAGATTTTTTTATCGAACGGCACGCATTCCGAAAAAAATTTTAAGTCAATATCGTGAAGGATTAATTATCGGCAGTGCTTGCGAAGCAGGTGAATTGATCCGAGCGATCGTTGCTGAAAAATCTGATGAAGAGATCGAAGAGATCGCAAATTTTTATGATTATTTAGAGATTCAACCGATTCATAATAATGATTTCTTAAAACGCAGTGAAGACTTTCCGAACGTCAATACAGATGACGATCTGATCAACATCAATTTAAAAGTTGCAGAGTTAGCAAAGAAATTGAATAAACCATTAGTTGCAACTTGTGATGCTCATTTTATGAATAAAGAAGATTATATTTATCGAGCGATCTTAATGCAAAGTAAAGGCTATAAAGATGCTGATAAACAACCGCCGTTATACTTACGAACGACAGAAGAAATGCTGAAAGAATTTGACTATTTAGGTGAAGAATTAGCAAAAGAAGCAGTGATAATTAATCCTAACAAAATTGCTGATCAAGTTGAAATTTTAAAACCTATACCGGAATTATTATATTCACCAAAACTTGAAGGTGCAGACGACGAATTAAGAGAGACATCATATCGACGTGCAAAAGAATTGTATGGCGATCCATTGCCGGAGATCGTACAGGCAAGACTTGAACAAGAAATTAAACCGATCATAGGTCACGGATTCGCAGCACTTTATATGATCGCCGAACGTCTTGTTAAGAAATCGAATGCTGACGGTTATATAGTCGGCTCACGTGGATCAGTTGGCTCTTCATTCGTTGCTACAATGCTTGGAATTACTGAAGTTAATCCATTGCCGCCGCATTGGCATTGTCCAAAATGTAAACATAGTGAATTTATTATTGACGGAACGGTTAATTGTGGTTATGATCTAGATGATAAAATTTGTCCTGAATGCGGCGAAAAGATGATCAAAGATGGTCACGATATACCATTTGCAGTTTTCTTAGGATTCGACGGCGACAAAGTCCCGGATATTGATTTAAATTTCAGTGGCGAATATCAAGCACGAGCTCATAAATATACTGAAATTCTTTTTGGTAAATATAATGTCTATCGCGCCGGAACAATCGCAACAGTCGCTGATAAAACGGCCTATGGTATCGTTAAAAAATATTACGAAGAACATAACGAAACGAAGAATGGAGCATTTATTAGTAATCTTGCTAATCATTGTCAAGGCGTTAAACGAACGACAGGACAACATCCGGCAGGAATAATGGTTGTGCCTCGTGATATGGACGTTCATTTTTTTACACCGTTACAACACCCGGCGGACGATAAAGAATCGAAAATTATTACAACTCATTTTGATTATCATTCAATCAGCGAACGACTTGTAAAATTAGATATTCTTGGTCACGATGATCCAACGGTTTTAAAAATGCTTGAGGATTTAACCGGAA
Organism: Selenomonadaceae bacterium; assembly: GCA_017476425.1. Classification (GTDB taxonomy): domain Bacteria; phylum Bacillota; class Negativicutes; order Selenomonadales; family Selenomonadaceae; genus Quinella. The sequence goes on along the minus strand of JAFUZV010000063.1, from coordinate 4,511 downwards.
TTAAAATAAATGAAATTCCGCTTGACGATAAAGAAACAATGTCACTCTTCACAAGCACGAAAGCGATCGGCGTTGATCCTAAATTGCTTGGAACTAATACTGGGACTTTCGGAATACCGGAATTTAGGACTTCATTTACTCGTGCAATGGTTGATGATACTAAGCCGAATTGCTTTAGTGATCTCGTTAGAATTTCCGGTTTCTCTCACGGTACTGATGTTTGGTTAGGAAATGCACAGGACTTGATCAAAAATGGAACTTGCACGCTTAAAAATGCAATTAGTGCACGTGATGACATTATGACTTATTTAATTTATAAAGGTGTTGATCCTCTGCTGTCATTTAAAACTATGGAAGGCGTTAGAAAAGGAAAAGGAATCAGTGATGAAGTTGCTGAGGAACTCAAAAAAAATAATGTGCCTGAATGGTATATTGAATCTTGTCGAAAGATCAAATATTTATTTCCAAAAGCACACGCAACGGCTTATGTTATAATGGCGTTTAGAATTGCCTGGTTTAAAGTTCATTATCCGCTTGCATTTTACGCAGCATATTTCACAAGTCGCGGCGATGAATTTAATTCAGAAGAGATCGTTCAAGGTGATCAATACGTTCAAAAATTGATTCGTGATCTTGAAAATAAACCACATCTTGACGTTAAGGAGACTGCTAAACTAACAATGCTGCAAGTTGCTCACGAAATGTTTTTGAGAAATTACGGCGTTGAAAATGTAAATCTCTATGAATCTGACGCATCAAAATTTATAATCAGAGAAAATAAACTTTTGCCGCCATTTTCAACTCTTCATGGACTCGGTGATATTGCCGCAAAAAATATCGTTGAGACTCGACAAGTCGGTGAATTTTCATCGATCGACGACTTAAAAAAACGTGCGAATCTCAACAAAACTAATATTGAAGTTTTAAAAAAACACGGCTGCCTTAAAGGTATGCCAGAGAGTGCTCAACAAGACCTATTTACATTTGAAAATTAAATCGTTAAAATAATAAATTAAGAATGCAAAATAAATTCAAAACAATTCTAAATTCTGCATTCTTAATTAATATCAAAAGTTGTGATTTAATTTCTTTTAATTGATGAGCCGTGTCTCATATTATTAACAGGAATATTTGCAACTAATGCAACTGAATCATCATCATTTGCAAGAGAAATTTCAATACCTTTTTTCTGCACGTCCATATATTTTGATAGCACATTGATAATTTCATTCTTGATAATTTCGATAAGTTCCGGTGATACGCTTGCACGATCGTGAATGAGCACAACACGGAGTCTCTCTTTCGCAATGATCCCCGAAGGTTTATCACCTTTTCCGAAAATCTTCATAAGTGCTTCTAACATATTATCGTCACCACCTCATCAAATTAAGCCGAAAAGTTTTTTCAGTTTTGTGAAGAAACTTTCTTTAGGCGGTTTATAAAATGGTATCTCTTCACCGAAAATTCGACCGACAACATTTTTATAAGCCTTGCCTGCCATCGAATCTTCCATTGTGATAACCGGTTCACCTCTGTTCGTCGCTTTAATAACTGCTTCATCTTCCGGAATTTGACCAATGCAAGGAATTTCAAGCAGATCATTAATATCACGCATATCAAACATATCGCCGTCTTCGATCATCTTCGGTCTTAAACGTGTTACAATCAATTTAATATCTTTAATATCTTCACGTCCTAATTCACCGATAACTTTATCAGCGTCACGGACTGCAGTGATCTCCGGCGTTGTTACGATAATTGCACGTTGTGCCGGTTTAATCGCCGTTTTAAATCCTTCTTCAATTCCTGCCGGTGAATCAAGCAAAATATAATCAAATTCCTTGTCCATTTCTTTGCAAAGTTCATCGACTTGCTCCGGCTTGATAGCGTCCTTATTCTTAACTTGTGAAGTTGGTAATAAAAATAACGACTCAAATTTTCTATGTCTGACAAGTGCTTTTTTATATGGTGCACGTCCGTTGACGACATCAACAAGATCATACATAATTCTATTTTCAAGTCCAAGCAGCAAATCAAGATTTCTAAGACCGGTATCAATATCCATAACGGCAACTTTATAACCACGCATAGCCATTCCAACACCGATACTTGCAGTTGTCGTCGTCTTGCCAACACCACCTTTACCGCTTGTAATTACAATTCTTACACTCATATATTAACCTTCTCTCTAATTAATGTAGAATGCAGAATGCAGAATGCAAAATTATTTTAATTCTTAATTCTACATTCTTAATTCTGCATTATCTAACGATCGGTTCAATGATAATTTGTCCGTCTTTGATTGACGCACGCTCCGGCGATTCAACTTTTTCAAATACGTCCGGTGAACGTGCAATAAGATCAGCGATTCTAATTTGCGTCGGAATAAGTTGATCTGCAACAATGAAAGCATTCATATTTCCGAAAGCTCCGGCGTGAACAAGTCCACGACAAGTTCCTCTAATGTCAATGCTTCCACCTGCAATGATCTGCGCTCCGGGATTAACATTTCCACAAATCAATACTGAACTTCTCGTCTTGATCTCTTGACCGCCTCTGACTGTTCGATTGATTATAATCATTTGTTGAACGTCTTCATCAGGCGGCAATTTTTTTTGTTCCGTCTTGATTTCCGGCTTGCTAACTTTCGGTAATTCCGTTCTAAAAAGCATTCCGTGTTGATGGAACATTTTCCGCAAATCTTCAATTTGATCCGTCGGCAAAGTCTCACGTGGAATATAAACTGTTGTGCCGCGAATGAAAAAGCTATTGCCGCTTTCAAGTTTGCCCAAAAGATTTTTTCTTATATCTTCAAATTTGACACCGTTTGAGAACGAAAGCATTAATCCGGCTTTCATTCCCTTGATCTTCACAATATCTTCAGCCATATGATTATCACCGCCGCTTTCATATTTTTTACAGATTATATTATACATTAAACGGCGAATTTTTGTACAGTCTTTAAGAAAAATTTTTACATATTTTTTTCACTTTGCATTTAGTCTTGATTAAAAAAATTTTTTCCATAATATACAAGCAAAATCATTTTTATGCAAGTTAAATTTTTTTCTTGATTTTAATTTGCACATAACATATAATTAAACACGGTTTTTATCAAAATTATTTTTGAGGTGAATTATTATGAAGATGAAAAAAATTTTATCGACTCTAGTCGCTTTGATGGCGACGGCTATGATCTTCACAGGTTGCGGTGCTGATGAAAGTGCTAATACTCCAAAGGAAACAAAAAATTTGAAAGTTGGAGCTACGCCTGTTCCTCACGCTGAAATTTTAGAAGAAGTCAAGCCCGATCTCAAAAATGAAGGTATCAATCTTGAAATTATCGAATTTAATGACTACGTACAACCGAACACTGCACTTAATGATAAGGAACTTGACGCGAATTTTTTCCAGCACGTGCAATATCTTAACAACTTCACTAGTGAGCATAAAGATATCAAACTTGCTAACGCCGGCGGCATTCATATTGAGCCGATGGGTATTTATTCAAAGAAAGTTACTAAACTTGATGAACTTGCTGACGGTGCGTCGATTTCAATTCCGAATGATCCGACTAATGGCGGTCGTGCACTTGTACTTCTTGAGAAAGCCGGTTTAATTAAACTTAAAGACGGTGTTGGTGATACTGCAACTGTGCAAGACATTGCAGAGAATACGAAGAATTTTAAATTTGAAGAAGTTGAGGCGGCACAAGTTCCTCGTACGCTTGAGGACGTTGACGCAGCCATTATTAATACAAATTATGCAATGTTGATCAATTTAACGCCTGCTAAAGATGCGCTATTTATGGAAGATAATAAATCGCCTTATGTGAATGTTATTGCTGTTCGTGAAGGTGATGAGACTCGCCCGGAAATTCAAACATTATTAAAAGTTTTGAAGTCTGAAAAAGTTAAAAAATTTATTGAAGAGAAATATAAAGGTGCGATCGTTCCGGCATTTTAAAAAAATTATTAGATCGTGATAATTTTTAAATAACAAATTAATAGCCGTCTATCAATCTTATTTCGATAGGCGGCTTTTTTATTGTGAAGTCTATTTTATATTCAAAAATTTTTTCTGATCTACAACTGTTAAACCTTCGTCACTCATCATTAGAAATCTTTTATCTGACATATTATGATTAAAAATCCTTAAATCTGTTTTGACATACTCCGCACGGATAAATTCGGCGGATTCTGCTATCAACGACACTTGCTTCAAATTGAAGTCTTACGGTGTCTACTGCATAGGTTGATGCCCCAACCCATAATTCAAAATATTTATCGCAGCATTACGATCTCGATCGTGCAACGCTCCACATTTCGGACATCGCCACTCTCTTATACTCAAATCTTTGATCACTTCATTTTTAAACCCGCATTCACTACAGATTTGACTTGACGCAAAATATCTATCAACTTCTATGATCTCAACTCCGAATTTTGTCGCTTCATACTTCAGAATGTTGACGAATTCACTAAACGCAAGATCGCTGATCTTTCGTCCAT
>JAFUZV010000062.1 GCA_017476425.1 Selenomonadaceae bacterium | reverse complement strand
TTCTGACGGTGATGATCACTTTAGAAAGTTTACTGATGATTTCGGCGGCGATGAACGTGGCAATGAAAATTTATTCAATATTATATTTTCACTTTACGATTTTTCACAGAGTTTTGAAAATCCTATTGAATGGTTAAATTCGTTGCCTGCGATGTTCGATCTGCCTGCTGATGCAAAGTTAAGCGATACAATTTGGTTTAAACCGGCGATTGATCAAATTAAAATGATGATTGATTCAATTTATCTTGAAAGTACTTTTGCGCTTGATGTGGCTTGTACAAGTGGAATTTATGAAAATGAAATTATTGACGATCATAGCAGGACGTTAACAAAATTAGTTGACGCGGCGGCTAATGGTGATTGGAATGAAATTTATAATGCTGTGACGAATTGCGAATTTATCAATTTGAAACGCATTAACAAGAATATTTCAAGCAACATTAAAAATTTTAATGAATTGAAAGATTTAATTCAGAGTTGCCGCAATGAATATAAGGACGCTGTTAAGAATCTTCGTGAGAAATATTTTTTTGCGACTGAAGAAGAGATGATCGAGGATTTGAGATCGTTGAAAAGTTCGGTTGAAATTCTTGCACAAGTTACGATTGATTTTTCAAAAGCATTTTCGGCGGCTAAGCGTGACAAAGCGATCATTGATTTTAACGATATGGAGCATTTAACGCTTGAGATTTTGAAAGATGATTTAACCGTTGAGGCTCTGCGCAGAAAATATCGTGTTGTAATGGTTGATGAGTATCAAGATACTAACAGAGTGCAAGAATCAATTTTTTTGAAGATCGCCGATACTGTTAATAAAAAAAATTTCTTCGCCGTTGGTGACGTTAAACAATCAATTTATAAATTTCGGTTGGCTGATCCGTCGCTTTTTATGGAAAAATTTTCAACTTATCCAACAACGAATGATGATAATGATTGTCTACGGATCGATCTTTCAAAAAATTTCAGAAGTCGTCAAACGGTTATTGACTCGATCAACTTTGTATTTGAAAATCTAATGATTAGCAAGTCAAAAAAAGATTTATCGCCAGTTATTGAAATTCTTTATAATGATGAGGCTCGTTTGAATTGTGGTTTTGATTATCCGAAAGTTAATTATCCGACGCTTAACACGTCAACAGAATTTTATTTGATTAACGATAAAGAAGAAATTGAAAATGAATCAAGCGACGAAGAAGATCAAAAATCACTTGCAAAACTTGAACGTGAAACGCAGCTTATCGCTGATCAAATAAAAAAATTTTTTGCTGATAAAATTCAAGTTTATGATAAAGATTTAAATTGCTATCGTCCGATCAAGTACAGTGATATTGTTATACTTCGCCGTGCAAAAAAGAATCCTAAGCCGATTATGGACATTTTGAAGAAAAATAATATTCCGGCTTATTCGATAGGTGACGAGACTTATTTTCAGAAATTAGAAATTCAAATAATGTTGTCATTGCTGACGATTTTAGACAATGCACGGCAAGATATACCATTAGCGGCGGTAATGCTTTCACCGATCGGCGGATTCACTGCAGAAGATTTAGCGACTTTGAAAATTTATCAACAACGTGAAGACTTATTTACAACGCTAAACGCCGCTGCAATTCGTCTTAGTGGAATAGAATCAATTATTAGTGTTGATATTGCTGTTAAGTCTAAAAATTTTTTGGAGAAAATCAACGCTTGGAGAGAACTTTCAAGGCTTGTAAGCGTGTCGGAACTTATAACGACAATTTATCGTGAGACAGGTTATTATGATTATGTTGGCGGCTTGCCTGAAGGTTCATTGCGTCAAGCTAATTTAAGAATGCTCATTGATCGTGCGGCGGCTTATGAAGCAACTTCGTTTAGAGGTCTTTCAAGATTTTTAAAATTCGTTAAGAAAATTAAGGAACTCAAAACAGATTTATCAGTTGCAAGGACGCTCGGCGAAAATGAAGATGTTGTCCGTGTAATGTCAATTCACAAAAGCAAAGGTCTTGAATTTCCTGTAGTGTTTATTTGTGAATTAGGCAAAAAATTTAACGTGAAAGATGAAACGTCTGAATTAGTTTTGAGACATAAAGATTTTGGAATAGGATTATATCGAACATTAAATGAGCCGTTGAGGATTCCGACATTTGCAAGGCAAGTTATTTCACAAAAAAATATTGAAGAATTGAAAGCCGAAGAGTTAAGAATTTTGTATGTAGCAATGACAAGAGCAAGAGAGAAATTAATTTTAATCGGCACAAATAATATTTCACAGAAGAAGTTAGCAATTTATCAGAATGATCTTAGCGTTGAAAAAATATCCGGCTTTTCGATTATGAATGCAAATTCTTTTCTTGAATGGCTGATGATGGTTAAAGTTAAAAATGACGGCGTTATAAAATTCAAAGAGATAAACGCAAGTGAAATTAGAATAAATGATGAGAGTAGCGAGCCGATCAAAGAGATCAAAGCGGATATGACGAAGTTAGCAAAGAAAATTTCAACGCTGACGAGTAAAAATATACCGTCGAAAATGGCAGTAACGGAATTGAAAAGGCGGCTTGAGGAAGAAGAAATTTTGACTCAAAATTTGATCGTCGACGACGAAGAGATCATTTATAAACGACCTGATTTTGAACAAGTGAAGAAATTAAGCGGTGCGGAATACGGAACATTAATGCACAGTGTAATGCAGCGGCTTGATCTTGAAAGTGATCTTTCATATTTCGGAATAAGTCAGCAGATCGATCGAATGATCAGCGAAAAGATATTTACGATTGAAGAATCAAAAATCATACGCAAGAGAAAAATAGCGAATTTCTTTGCAAGTAAAATCGGACAGCGAATGATACAATCAGAAGAAATTTATAGAGAATTGCCATTTAGTCGATTGATTGACGCGTCGAGATTTTTTCCGAACGTCAACGATAAAATTTTCATACAAGGAATAATTGACGTGTTATTCAGAGACGGCGATCAATATATTTTGATTGATTATAAAACTGATCGTGTTGAGGAAAATGATCCGAGTGTTGAAGATCGAATGCGTGAAAGATACGGACTTCAAATTAATTTGTATGCTGAGGCGGTCGAGGCGATCATTAATAAAAAAATCAGTGAAAAATATTTGTATATGTTGAATGGTGAAAAGTTGATAAAAATGTGAGGAAAAAATGCACAAGAACAAAGAATATGAATTGATAAAGCCGCCGAAGAAGTCAAAGACGAAATATTTAATAGGAGCGTTTTTAGCGACAGCCTTTTTAATATCGAATTGTGCGACTGATTCAGAGAAAGAAACGAATCAAACGGCGGTTGAAAAGAATACTGAAGTTGGTGAGCGATTGACTGACGACAGCGGCGCAGAATACACATTGATAGACAACGGCGACGGCACTGAGACGGCTAAATATGATGACGGACGATCGGTGACGTTTAAGCGTCAAGAAGATGGAACGTTAGATTATTTAGCAGGCACGGCGGGATTGATCGCAGGTTTAGCGGCAGGATATTATTTATTTCACGGCTTTCAAAATAAAGGAACTTGGGATAGTGCAAGGAATAAATACACGATCAATGAGCCACTGAAAAGAGTTGACAAGGATAAATCAGTAGGCGGCGGCGGAAGTTCGTCGGTTAATAAATCAGTGAGTGAAAAAGCGTCAAATGCAAAGTCCGGATTTGGATCAGCCGGTGTTAGAAGTTCATCAAGTTCATAAGGTGATCACAATGCTTGCAATTCAAAAAAACGAATCGTATATTGATTTAATTGATCGGCGAGTGATGCCATTTGTAGAGTATGAAGGATATTCAGATCGATACACGGCGCAGTCAGCATTAACATTTGAGGAAAATTTTTATAAGGAAATAAGAGCGGCGAGTAGAGAATTATTTTTGATCTTTGAAAAGACAGTTAAAATCTTTCAAAAGTCGTCTGAAAAATTCCTTGAGCAAATGGATTTTCCTAAAAAATTGATACCATTTTTAAACATTCCTAACGTCTTGAATTTATCAACGTGGCTGTCAAGATTCGATTTCGTGATCGATCAAAATGAACAATTAAAGCTGATTGAAATAAATGCTGATACGCCTTGCGGAATAATCGAGGCTTATTATGTTAATGAAATAGCGGCGAAAAGTTTAAGTTACGAAAATCCTAATTTTAATGAACAAATGAAATTAAAAAGTTTTCTTCACGATATTAGGCAGAAAATTTCACCGCCGAGAATCAGCATATCAAGCGGCATTTTCAATCGCCGTAAGCCGTTTATTTTTAGTTGTTTTGATGATTATGTTGAAGATTATGCAACAACGATTTATTTGATGAAGTTGATGAAAAGCGAATCAATGAGTGATGACGTTGAATTTGTTTCATTTTACGATTTAAGAGTTGATGAAGAAGGTTTATTGCTGCCAGATGGACGATACGCCGGAGCGATTTACAGACTGCATCCGATTGAAATATTAATCGAAGAGACGGCGACAGATGACACAGAATTAGGCGTTTACTTTATGGAAAAGTACGCAGAAAAGAAATTTGCAATGTTTAATCCGCCTGAAGCAGTGATTATGCAGAATAAATCATTTTTGGCGTTAGTCTGGCAAGTTTTCATTAATGGCGGCTATTTTGATTCATTTGAAAGACAAGTGATAGAAAAATATATGTTGCCTAGTTATTTTGAAGAAGATGAATTGAATGACGAAACTTATATAAAAAAACCGATTTGGGGACGAGAAGGCAGAAATATTTCAATCGTCAATGGGAAGAATAAAATTATATATGAAAACAAAATTGATTCGCCGAATGAAATAATCTGTCGAGAATCGAAAAAATGTATGTATCAAAAATTTGTAGACAGTAAACATTTTGAAGTATTAACAGATAGCGGATTAAAGAATGGAATGATAACGATCGGCTGTTTTATGATAGGTGATCGATCTTCAGCGGTTTATTGTCGATTTTCAGAGGAGAGAATTTTAGGCAACGAGGCTTATTATGTACCGTTGCTGATTGAAAATTAGAATGAGAAAAATATTTTTTTTAATAATTTTAATGATGATAAATTTAAAAGTAGAGGCTGCGAAAATAATTTATATACCGCACGACGTGAGACCGATTTGTGCTGAGCAAACAGCGGAAGTTGTCGAACAAGCGGGCTATAAAATTGAAATGCCGCCGGAAGAATATTTTGGAACAACGAGACATTTCGGTGAGCCAGAAAAAATAATTGAATGGTTAGAAACGAAAGCGGAATCAGCGGACGCAGCGATCATTTCAACAGATTCGATATTATATAGCGGATTGATACCGTCGAGGAAACATAACGAAACAGAAGCGGCGATTGAAGAACGAATTGAAAGAATACGCAAGTTGAGAGAAAAAAATTCTTCATTACGAATTTATTTATTTTCTTCATTAATGAGAACTCCGAAAGAAGGAGTAGAAGGCTTTGACGAAGAGCCGGAATATTATGTAGAATACGGCAGAAAAATATTTGAAATAACAATGTTAATGGATAAGCAGGAAATTTCAAAATTAAGCGGAAGTGAACAGGAAAGACTTGAACAACTTCAAAAGAATATACCGGAATGGGTAATGAAAGATTATTTTGATCGACGAATGAAGAATTTAACAGCGACGAAGAAATTTATTGAAATGACAAGTCAAGGCTATGCAAATTATTTACTAGTTGGACGTGATGATAATTCACCATTGTGTCAAACGCACAAAGAGAATCGAGAATTGATCAAATACGCAGAAGAATTTCATTTGCAAAAAGATAAATTTCAATCGTTAGTTGGAATTGATGAATTTGGACTTTTGATTTTAACAAGAGCAATAAATGATCTGAATGAGTATGAACCGCTGATCAATGTAAAATATAATCGAGGCAAAGGCGGCGGAACAATTCCGGCGTATTCAGATGAAACGATCGAAGAGTCGATCAAAAATGAAATTGAAATTGCCGGAGGAAAGATGATCGATGATGAAACTAAAGCGGATTTAATTTTATGTGTAAATACAGATGTCAAAGGTCGAACGTTTCACAGTCATAATTCATTGCCGGACAATGTTAATTATGTTGACGAAAAGAAATTGATCGAAGGCGCAAAAATATTTTCAGAAATGATCAATGAATTAATTCAAAAAAATTATCCGATCGCGATTGCAGATATAACTTTTGCGAATGGATCAGATAACTATTTGATGAAAAATTTATTTGAACGCGGCTTGTTGTTTAAAATTCAAAGTTATTCCGGCTGGAATACAGCGTCGAACTCAACGGGCTTTGCACTCGGAACAGGAATTTTATCGAATCAAATGAAAAATTCAGCGAAAGATAAATTGTTAGTGAGAAGATATTTAGACGATTGGATATATCAAGCGAATGTGCGAACGCTGATCGGAGAGCAGTTGTATAATACGAGAGAAGGCGGACGAAGTTATTATAAGTTGGACGAAAAAACATCAGCGGTTGAGGAAAGAGTAACAGAATTGATGAAGATCGAAGCGCAAAAAAAATTACCGCCGTTTGATTATTTAAAAGACTTCAAAGTAAAATTGCCTTGGCGAAGAATGTTTGAATGCGAAATAAAATTTAATTCGTAATTCGGAAGGCGGAATTAGGAATTAATTACCAGTTAAAAGATTTATGCCAAAAAGATGGAGAGAGCAAAGCAAGTACAACGAAGACTTCAAGACGCGAGAGAAACATAAATAAACAAGCAAAAATTTTACTCAACGCCGGCAAAAGAGAATAACCACTCGTTGCACCTTCAATACCAAAACCGGGTCCGACGCTTGCCATCGTCGAGACACTAACACTAACACTATTAACGAGATCGATTCCGTCAATCATCATCACGAAAGCAAAAATAATATCCATAATAACGATAGCGAAAAAGAATCTAGCCGCGCCAAAAACAATTTCATCATCAACGGCTTGATCATTCATTTTCACCTGTGATAAACTTTGCGGGTGAATTTTTTTTTGAATAATAACGCCGATCATTTTAAAAAGCAAAACGATTCTAGCGACTTTTAAACCACCGGCAGTTGATCCGGCGCAGCCGCCTAAAAACATAGTCATCATTAAAAAACCTTTTGAGAGCGGCGGCCATTGATCGAAGTCAACGGCAACGAATCCGGTTGTTGAAGAAAGTGACGCGACGTGAAAAGCAGCATAACGAATCGCCGTTAAAATATCAATATTCATTTCGATAAAAAGATCGATCGAAATGACAAGCGCAGCGATCGAAATGATCGACAGAAAAGTTTTGAACTCAGTATTTTTAAAAACGATATGAAGTCCACGATTAAAAGCGACAACATACATTGCAAACGATCCGCTTGAAACAATCATAAAAAAAGTCATTGCCATTTCTAAATAATTATTTCCATATTCAGCGACGGTAGAATTGTAAACGGAATAACCGCCGGTGGCGATCGTCGTCATAGCGTGATTGATCGCTGCGAAAAGATCAAGTCCGCAAATATGATAAGTGATCGAACAAAAAATTGTCAACGTAACATAAACGATAAAGAGAGCTTTAGCATTATCAGCGATACGAGGCATTTGACGTTCTTTAGTAGGACCGGTTGACTCAGCACGAAGCACAAACATTGCGCCGCGACCAAATTGAGGAAGAATAGCCATAAAGATAACGATAATTCCGAGTCCGCCGACCCAATTAGATAAACTTCTCCAAAGTAAAATACTCTTCGGCAAAATTTCAACGTCTTCAAAAACAGTTGCGCCGGTGCCGCTGAAACCTGAAACGGATTCAACTAAACTGTCAAGCAAACCTAAATGACCGCTTGCAAGATAAGGAATCATTCCGAGAATTGAAACGAGAGCCCAGCCGATAACAGTAATTGCAATTCCTTCACGAACTCCAAGATTATCTTTACCTTTAACGCCGCCAAATCTTTCAAGTTCAAACGTTGCCGCTAAACATAAAAACATTGACAATAAGAAAGCCCAAACGCCACCGGCTTCTTTTGAAATTGCCGCTAAAATTAATGGCGGAATCATCGCCGCACCACAAAAGAGCGTTAAATATCCTAACAATGCTGATACTAATCTTTTATTCATAACAAAAAAATCTTTCTACAAAATATTTATAAAATTAATTTTTAATTGCAAACGATTATATCACAAAAAAAATCCGCTGATCGATTTTGATCAACAGAAAAATTTTTTAAGTCTACCATTTGAATTTATTTTTATTACGCATTCCGCATTCTTAGAATATGTGTTCCTATTAATGATTTGTGGTATAATTGATATATTATGAGAGAAAAATATGAAACAGATTTAACGGACGAGCATGGGAAATATAGAGCGTGGCAAAGAAGAAAGAACAATTGAGATCATTAAAATCTTATTAAATCCGGTGCAACGCTTGAATTTATCAATACTATAACCGGCTGGAGTAAAGAAGAAATTTTGCAAGTGGAACAAACAAATTAAAAATTGAAGTGGAGGAAATTTTTGACGTGAAGAAATTTTTTATTAGTACTTTGATGACGATCGCTTTTCTGATCAATTCTGCTGTTATAACTTCAGCGGCAAATGCAGAATATATTTTAAACTCTGCGGAATTAAATCCAACTTACACAGGTTTTGAACCTTGCGATAAGATGATCAATTACACGCTTTATTACGTCGTCAACGATTCAATGTCAACTTATGAGAAAGTCAAGGCTTGCTATGATTATCTGATTGACTACAGTTCTTATGGTGATAATGTTGAACGTTTAAAATATCTTGAATATGTTCCTGATTATTTAATCGGTGCCGGTCGTGCTTGTGGAATGCTTGAAGGTCATATCGGTGCTTGTGATGATTATTCTTGTGCATTTGCCGCTTTAGTTCGTGCGATCGGTCTCAACTGCTATACAGTTTATGGTCAGACTTCACGAGCATCCGGCGGAATGACCGGACATATCTGGACTGTGATCAACGTTGACGGTGAAGAATATATTTTTGATCCGCAAATTGACGATAACATTTCAAAAGGCGGTCAGACTTATTATTATAGATTCTGCAAGACTTATGATGAAGTCAGCGGTTGTTATGCGCCTGCGTATTATGATAAGTATGGATATTTTCAATCGTTTTGATCAATTTCTTTGCAACAAAAAAACTCACAGATCAAATCTATGAGTCAGAAATATTTTTCAAAAAGATTTATTGTAATTTGCCGTTGAGAATTTCGACGGCTTTATTTAATTGTGCGTCGCTGTTAATATCCGTTTCAAGATTCAACATTCTTGACGGCAGTTTTGAAGCCTCAACTTCAACATCCGGTTCAATTCCAACACCATCAATACTACGATTGTTCGGCGTGTAATATTTTGCAATCGTGAGTTTCAAACCGTCTTCGTGAAACATAGGCATAACCGTTTGCACTGATCCTTTTCCGTAAGATTTAGTACCGACGATCGTTGCCGCTTTCGTATCTTGCAAAGCACCGGCGAGCAATTCAGAAGCACTTGCACTGTTGCCATCAAGCAAAACGACGATCGGATATTTAGTCTCTTCAAGTTCTGAATTATAAACTTCTTTGCTGCCGTCACGCTGAATAACTGAAACGATCGGACCTTTCGGAACAATTTCCTTTGCAATTTCAACGCAGCTTGTGATCACTCCACCGGGATTTTCTCTTAAGTCAAGAATAAAACCTTTCATATTTTTTGATTCAAGATCATTCATAGCCGCTTTAAACTCTTCACCGGTTTTTTCGCTAACGTTAGAAATTTTTATGTAACCGATCTTGTCGTCGATCATTTTATCGGCAACAGTTTTAACTTTGATAACTGATCGCGTTAATGTATAAGTTTTATCTTCTTGACCTTCACGGTGAACTAAAAGATCGACAGTCGTCCCAGA
>JAFUZV010000061.1 GCA_017476425.1 Selenomonadaceae bacterium | reverse complement strand
TATATTGAATTTTATCCTTTTCTTTAATACGAGTGAAAAGGAATTTTTCTTTGTCATCTTTCACTAATGTACAAGTGGCATATTCATATTCACGTTCTTTTTCATTACCTTGACTAAGTTTAGCAATGGTTCCAACAATTCCACCTAATGAAATTGAAATATTTGGCATTCTCATAATTGAACTTGTTTCTATGTAATAAGTTGTACCCTTAGATGTTACTATTCCTGTTGTAGGCTGATACATTGTATAAGGATTAGTAGTTGCAAATTCTATTTTATCTATCATAATTTGTTTTTCTTTCATTGCTTCACGTGTCGGAGGCGTTAAATTTTCATAACGAATCGTATAATTATTACTCATTATAACTCTACGACAATCATCAAGTGCATCAGCATTAGCAGTTGTCATCATAGAAGAAGCTGCACAAATTATTGATAATACTGTTACTTTCATTTTTATGAAGAATTTCAATTTATTCACCTTCGCTTTTATATTCTTCAAGTAATGGCGGCTGATCTAATAATTCGTCCATATTCCCAAGTCCCGGACCATAAACTTTGCTGCCATTAGGGAATTTCATAACGTCTTTTGGCAATTCTTTTGTAAATTGTCTGATCTTTAATGTCTGAATTTCATAATCTTGTTGATCCGGCTTTTTTCCGTAATTCTCATTAAAAATATTTCCTGCATCTTCATTCCAGTCTACTGTCAATGTACAAATTTTATCAAGATCACCTTTCTCATTATAAAAAACAAAGTAAACTCTCTTAGCTATATTTTGTCCTGTAACACTTTTTATAACCTTGAAATATTTGTCGAAGGCAACTTGTATATTTTTTTTCTCGTCAATAATCTTTGTACCGCTTTCAACAAAAGTTATTGATTTATCGCCGGTGAACATTCCAAAATCTTCAGGGACTTTAATTCTCAATGGTAAAGTATTCCATTCTTCTTTTGGACTGATATAAGGGTCTTTCATTTCAGTTTCGTTTGCTTTGAGAATTTTTTTCTTAGTAACGAACTGATAATAATAACCGGAATTTGAATCATAATAAACTTCCGGCATCAATTTTAAACTTCCCTTAGCAAACAATCCAACAACAGGAAGATAACTTAAAAATGTTGCGCTTCTTCTTCCTTCGCAGTCAAAAGATTTTCTTACACTTCCATCAACTGCTAAAGCACGCTTGTCTTCTTTTTTGTTCACTTCATATTCTAAATAATATTTTTGAGAACTAAAAATTTCACGAATTTCGGCGGCCTTTGAATTTTCTGCTGAAACTATTGAGGACATCGGCAAAATTGATGCAGTTGAAATTGTCAACGCACTCAACAACGCCGATAAAAATTTTTTTCTCATAAAGTTGCCTCCTCTATTGAAATGAATTTTAAAATAAAAAGCCTAAAAATTAATATACTTATTTTCAATATTTGTCAAGTGCTTTTCTAAAATTTTCAAAATATTTTTCAAATCGTAAAAAAATTTTTCGTCAATAAAGAGATGATGATCACAAGAGAATTTATTTTGAAGGATTGCAAACGGCGATAAAGAAATATAATATCGAAGTTATAAATTTTCTATAGAATAATTTTGAAGGTGATCGAATGAATGAAAATTTAACTAATAGAACGCAACTGAAAAAAACTTTGAGCGTCAATTACGAACAACTTAGACAGATTATTGAAACGAATGCTGAAGTTGAAATATATCAACTTAGAATTGTTATTGAAAATATTTTTGAGTCGATGAAGAAAGCGGCTGATAAAAATTTTGTGATGATGAAGAATAAAAAAATTTTCTTCGATAGTAATAATGCTGCGATATATCCAAAATTTGACTCAGGCGTTTTGCAAGCCGTTACAGGCAATGGTGAAAGTGTTGCAAATTATTCCGGACTTGATTTTGAAGGCTATCACTTTGAATTAATGACTGAAAATGAATGCAAGAAGAGTTTCACGAAAGAGAAAGGCAATCCATATCTTCAATCCGGCGGAACTTTTCTATATTTCAGATCGACTTATGTTGATTGCATTGTTACTGATAAAGTTGACGATTCAAATAATTGCTTTGTGATTTGGTCAAGCGGCGGAAGTAGTTGGTATAATTTCGACGATGGCAGGACTGTTACAGCTGTACCGATTTATAGATTTCGTGGTAAAGATGCTGAGTCAATGAATTATTCTGAAGCCGTTATGACGTGGCTGCAGAATGAATTTGTTCCGGAAGATTTAACCGGCAATATTGAAGAAAAATATTTATTGTTGATCAAATTACATTTCGTCGACTATCTCAAAATTGATCAAAATAAAATTACTCTTGACGTTGACAAATTGAAGCCTGATATTATCGCCGGTAACTTCAAAGAAAAAATTTTCGGTTATGACTTCGATCTGGATAAAAAATTTGAATTGATCTTGAATGGTGAAGAGAAGATCACAGGATCGACGGCGATGGTTGAGGAACTTTTAAATTGCGATAAGAAACGTGCTAACATTCAACCTTACGAAGTCAAGCGACTGACTGATATTAATCTTGGACATTGGGAACTTTTTGAACCTAAGAATGAAGATAATGTTGAGATCGATCTGCCTGAAGGTGAAATTTTCGTTGCACGTCCGCCACAATTAGACGTTGCGATCAATGGCACTTGTGCGATCGACTTCGGAACTAAATCAACTGTTGTTGTCTGTCGTGACGATGAAGAACGACTTTTGAGAGTCGGCAAAGGTAATTATTCAGACGCTCCGACACCGCTTGATTATGAAAATCCTACCGTGATTGAATTAATAGATCTGAAAAATTTTATGAAGGCTTACGAAGATAGATCGGGTCGTCCGTTTACTGAATGGTCTCAATTAAAAGTTTCACACGAGGCGGCAGAGGCAATTTTTCAAAATGATCAAGATATTTCTATCTACGATTCAATTTTTGGTGAATTGAAACAATGGGCAAGTTCCAAAGATAAGCGTCAAATGCTTTGTGATCGCAATGGTTATATTATTGAGCTTAAACCTTATGACGAATTGCAAGAAGGCGATTTTGATCCCATTGAAATTTATGCTTATTATCTAGGACTTTATATTAACAATATGCATAATAAAATTTATCTTGATTATATTCTGTCGTTTCCTGTAACTTATGATAAAAATACTCGTGAAAAAATTCGTCAGAGTTTTGAACGTGGATTAAAAAAATCTCTTCCACCGGCGTTGATCGCTGATAAAGAGATGATGACGATTTTTAGAGTTTATATCGGAGCAAGTGAGCCGGCGGCTTATGCGATAGGTGCACTTGAAGAATTTAAACTTGAGCCGCAAAAAGTTGGTGAAAAAGTTACTTATGGAGTGTTTGACTTCGGCGGCGGTACAACAGATTTTGATTTTGGCTTTGAAGAAATTCCGAAGAATCACCGCAGAAAATTTTTGATTCATAGATTCGGTGCAGGCGGCGATCAATATCTCGGCGGTGAAAATATTTTACAGCTGCTGGCTTATGAAGTTTTTAAAGATAATCTTGATGAAATGCGTAAAAATAAAATTACTTTCTTATTACCGCCTCAATGTTCTAAATTCGCCGGTTCTGAAATGTTAGTGTTTGATGAAAATGATGCTCCGCAGCAAGCACATATGAATAACAAAAAAATTTCTCGTGAATTGCGCAGAATTTGGGAACAACACGACGATATAAACATTTTCGATAAAGATTTCACAATGAAATTATTTTCGTCTGAAATTGTAAATGGTAACTTTGCACGTGAAGTTAAATTGAATGTCGACGTTGCAAAACTTGAAAGCGTGATTGAAAATCGTATTAGACGCGGCGTTGAAAATTTTTTCAGATCAATGAATGAAGCCTTTGCAGAAAAGAATTTTGAATTGATTCATATCTTTTTAGCCGGAAACTCTTGCAGATCGCCGATCGTTTCAAAATTATTTAATGAGTTCAAGCAGAAATATGAAACTAACGAAAAGATCAAAATTGAAATTCATCAGCCGTTAGGAATGAAGATCGAAAATGAAACGTCAAACGATAATGATATAGATGAATACATTGGAACATTCACTGATCAACAAAATAATACATATACGATATCAAGTCCAACATTTGAAAAAGATCAACAAAATTTCACAATTAATTTAACAAGTGCAACAAAAGATCAACAAGGCATTATAATTAATTTAACAAGTCCAGCGATTGAGGAAATAAATTCTCAAGACTTCGATCAAATGCGTACAGGTAAAACCGGTGTAGCATTCGGACTTTTGAGGACAAGAATCGGCGGTAAAGACGTTAAGATCATTGATGAAGATATTTCAGCGAATAACGAAATAAATTTTCCTTACTATCTCGGCTTTATCAATCACGAAAAAATTTTTGAAGTGAATATCGATCAAAAAGTGCCTTATAACAAATGGAAATATTTCACTTATGCAGATGAAACGCAATTTGAAATTTATTACACGAAAGAGGCAAAGGCTTTAGATAATCAGTTGACAGAATCAGAAGTGCAGCGTGTTATCTGTCGAATTGATATTAAAGAAGTCAATGACGCTGAAGACGTTGGAATTTACGTTAGAAAAATTTCACCTAATCAAATTGAATACGCTGTTGGACGTGAAAAAGATTTTGATAAATCGAACTTTCAAGGCAAAATTTATCAAAAGACTTTGAAATAATGAGGTAAGGAATGAAGGACGAAATAAAAATTTTTCAAGAACGTGGAGAAGAATTATTGCAGTGCTTACAAAAAAATTCTTCGTCGCAGTCAAAAAATTTTTCAAATGTGAGATCACTCAATAAAAATTATCAGTTATCGCCGGAAGATTTTTTTCTTTATCAAATTCACGAATTGACTTTTGAAGAAAAAGCTCCTCGACGTGAGGCAATGGAAAATATTTTGGGAGCATTTCGCGGCATCAATGGGATCAGTTTTATTTATCTGATTATGGGAAATCGTCAAGGTGTTCAATTTTATTTTGGCGTAGCGAATGATAATTTTTATAACAATCGCTTTGATCAAAAAAATTTTAACAATCTTAATGAAACAAGCCTAAAGATCGGCAGAGATATTTTAGGACCAAGTATCAAAGGTAATTTTCGCGGCTGCAGATTTGAAGAGATCGCCAACGAAGAGAAAAAATTAATTTTGCAAAAACTTCAAAGCGCAAAAGCCGTCGGAATGATCGAAGGTGTACCCGGCAGTGATGAAAATGCAGAAGACTTTCAAGGTGTCGATCGATTAATTGACGTTATGGCAGGCGATGATTTTGGTTTTTTGGTTATCGCAAGACCTTATAACGATTTTGAGATCAATGAACTTGAAAAAAATCTTTTTGAATTAAGCGATCTGCTTGCGCCGTTAGCACATTACACTTTGCAAAGATCAGAGAGTGAAGGCAAGAATAAAAATCACTCAACGAATATTACAACGTCAGAAAGCTCCGGCAATTCAACACAAAACAATTCTTCTGACAGCCGGACAACGAACGAATCAAAAGGCAATGATGAACGTGTTGACAATTCTAATCAAAGTCAGACGTTTACCAGTGAAAGTGCCAGTGACGAATCTTCACATAATGAAGGTTACAGCGAATCAAATTCAAATAATAAATATTCTGCCAGTGATTCCTCAAGTGCCCGCTATACAGTGCAAAATCAAATCAGCACTTCAAAAAGTCGTTCGGAGAGCAAAAGTAATTCTTCAACAAAAAATCAGTCGACAAGCACAACTAAAAGTAATTCAACGCAGAATAGTAAATCTGACAGCAAAACGACAAGCGACAGCGACATTACAAGTAAAGTTAATAGTGATAGCCTGACACGGATCGATCAAATGGAGTTTGAAACGTCGACGGCGATCAGTTGGATCAAATACATTAATGAAGTTCTTCAAATGCGAATCGATTATGGACGCGGCAAAGGAATATTTTCGGCTTGCAGTTATATTTTTTCACGTGAACGAACGACTTTATATCGACTTGCCAACACGGCTATTTCACTCTACAGCGGCGGAAAAGGCAACCGTTCCGCATTACATTTCAGAGAACTTGAAAAAAATGATCTGCTTTATTCATTACAAAATATGCAGATACCATTTCTTGATCGAAATTCTGACGATCACGATCAAAAAATTTGTAATACTTGCTTATCAAATTGCAGTTTATCATTAGGCAGTTGGTTATCGTCGAAAGAACTTGCAATTTTAGCCGGTCTGCCAAAAAAAGAAGTTCCGGGACTTGCTTTGCGTGAAGAAGTTGAATTTGGATTAAATGTCGAAACTTCAGCGGACGGAATCAAGCTCGGAAAATTGATCCAGAGTGGTGAAGAAAGAGCAATTTCAGTTTTCATTGATAAATCTGCACTTGATAAACATATTTTTGTTACAGGCGTTACCGGTTCCGGCAAGACGACGACTTGTCAAAATATTTTGCTTGATAGTAAAATGCCGTTTTTGGTGATTGAACCTGCAAAGACTGAATATCGAATTTTGAAAGATAAATGTCCCGATCTGATCTTTTTTACTCCAGGTCGTCAAGATATTGCACCGTTTTTTTTAAATCCATTTGAACTTTTTCCGGGTGAAGCGATCACTTCAAGAGTTGATATGCTTAAGGCGACAATGAAAGCATCTTTTGATATGGAAGCGGCAATTCCGCAGATTATGGAAACGGCAATGTATAAGGCTTACGAAATGAAAGGCTGGAATATTCACACGAACAGTCATAGCTCGGTAGATGATCCATTTAATGACGGCGTTTATGTTTTTCCGACGCTGAATGATTTTTTAGAGGCGATCAAATTAGTTACAGAGTCACAAGGCTTTGACGATCGATTGAAGAATGATTATATAGGATCGATTCGTGCTCGTGTTGAAAGTCTGATCGTTGGTGCTAAAGGTATGATGTTAAATACTCCTCGATCGATTGATTTTTATGATCTTGTTAATCGAAAAGTTGTAATTGAACTTGAGGAGATCAAAAGCGGTGAAGAAAAATCTTTATTAATGGGTTTTATTTTGACGAATTTGCAAGAGGCTATCAAAAAGCATCACCGTGAAAATAATAATTTCAGACATATAACACTTGTTGAAGAGGCACATAGACTATTAAGCCGTTACATTCCGGGTGATTCAATGAATAAGAAACAAGGCGTTGAAGTTTTTGCTGATATGCTTGCAGAAGTCAGAAAATATGGTGAGTCATTAATAATTTCCGATCAAATTCCGGATAAAATGACACCTGAAGTTTTGAAGAATACAAACACAAAAATTGTTCATAAACTCTTTGCACGTGATGATAAAGATGCGATCGGTGATACAATGGCACTTGACGACGATCAAAAAGAATTTTTATCTAAATTGCCGCCGGGTCGATCAATTATGTTTTCACAAGGCTGGTCTAAAGCAATTCAAGTGCAGATCATTCAACAAGAAAGAACTGATCGTAAAGAGATCGACTCAGAGACAATTCATCAATTAGCAGTGCAATATTATTCAGAGCCGAAAAATTTGCAGCGTGGAATTTTACGAGGAATTGAAGAATTTCAAAATGTCAGTGCGTCCGACGTTGATAATTATCTTTGGCTTATGCGTTATGGTGATCAGTTGATTAAAACGTATCGAAAAATTATTTTGAATGGTGAGATCAAGGACGATGAATTTAAATTTTTGTGCAATGAGATCAGACGAATCAATAAAAAAATTTCCGAAAGATTTTGGTTAAATTATCTTTATAAAAATTCTTATGATGAAGATCAGCCGGATCGTAAAGAAGTTTTTTATAATTGTATGAGGACTATAGCAAGAGATGAACAAGCTAAGCCGTTGATCTTGCGTAAAGAAATGGATTATTTGAAATTACAAATTTAATAATCAAAAATTTTTTAATGGGGTGAAATTTATGGGTATTTTCAGTGCAATAGGTTCAGCGATCAGCGGTGCATTGTCTGCTGTCAGCAGTTTTGCAAGCACGGCATTAAGTACAATTTCAAATGCAGTCAGTTCATTTGCAAGTACGGCACTTAGTGGTTTTGGAAAAATTGTCGGCGGACTTGCTAATGGTTTTATGTCGATCGTCAGCAAACTGCCACTAGGTCCGCTTGGTCCGATACTTGGTCCGATCGTCGGTGAACTTATCGTTAAGGCTGTTGTTAAGGTTATAGAAATTCTTTCAAAGAAACTTGGCTTGATCGAAGAAGACGACAAAGCAGAAGAAATCGGTTATCGTGTTGAAGAGTCTGAAAAGCACGATGATTGGAAAAAACCCGATGACTTCAAAACTTTTGCTGAATATTATTCTTATCTTAAGCAGCAAATCCCGGATGAATTGATCGATCGTGCGAAATTGAATAACGCAAAAGATTATTATGCAGTTTTGGGAACAATGGCGGAGACTTACGGACTTGAAAAGGAACTTGAGATCAAATTTAATGAAGAATTTCTTGTTGAGATTGGCAGAAGTAAAATGACGGCAGAAGAGATCAGAGCTTTTGCAGATGCGTTTCGTAGTCTTGGCTTTGAAAGTATCGACGTTGCAGATTATTTCAAAGGAAACTTACCGCCGGGCGAATCGAAAAGAATTACTGAGGCTTTGATCTCTTCAATGCAAAAATTTATGCCTGAAAAGACAGAAGATGAATTATATGCAAGAATCAATGAAATTCAAGCCGCTGCACGTGGTGATCTTAAATTGCGTGACGATATTTATAAAGATGAATTGATAGAGATCGCCGAAACAAAAAAATTACCAGAGATCACGGAGTAAAAATTTTTATGAAAAAATATAATGAAATTAAACAGTGGATCGATCAACGTAAACAGCAAACTAAAAAAGATTCTGCCGTTAAACCTTCGTCAGTCGATCATTACAAAGAAAAAATTTTTTCTGCAAGAGATAAACTCTATAGAGAAATGGCACGTATCGTGAATGAAACGAAATAAATTAAAGACAAAATAAAACCGACAGCCTAATTGACTGCCGGTCATTTTTTTTAGCAAAATTATTTTTTCAAACGACGAACAAAAATATCTTCCATCTCAGGATAACCAAAGAAGAAACCTTGAATGTAATCCGCTTTACATTCATCACGAAGGAAAATATAAGCCTTCTCTTCTTCAACACCTTCGATACAAACTTTCATACCGATCGAATGACAAAGTTTAATCGTATATTTAACGAGGTTTCGATCAAAATCACTTTTCAAAATATCTTGCACAAAGACACGATCAATTTTGATAATGTTGCAAGCAAAATTTTTCAAAAATCCAAGCGAGCTGTAACCTGTGCCGAAATCGTCCATTGCGATCTGAATGCCAAGATCGTGGAAAGCTGAAAATTGTTTGTTGACATATTCCCAATCATAAACGCTTTGACTTTCTGTGAGTTCAAATGTCAACGTCGTCGGATCGATCTGATGTCGTTCAATACAATCTTGCACAAATGGGAAAAACATATGTTCTTCAAGTTGATAAAGTGAAATGTTTATACTCATTTGAAAATCAGGCATAAACTCTTGCCACTTTTTAGCGGTTATCACAGCATTTTCAATAATCCAGTGACCAACCGGAATGATCATTCTTGACTTCTCAAGCATCGGAATGAATTGCATAGGAGCAACAACAGAACCGTCTTTATCATACCAACGCAAGAGAGCTTCAGCACCGATCAAGCGACCGTCTTTAGCATCAACTTGAGGTTGATAGCAAAGAAAGAAATCTTCACAACCGCGAGCAATGCTGTTTTGCATTAAATTCATCATTCCAATATCATAACGCCAGCGATCATAAGTCTCTTTGCTAAAGAAACTGATCTGATCGCGACCTTTCTGACGAGCGATCTCAAGTGCAACTTCAGCATATCGCAAAAGTGTTATATCATCATTTGAATCATTAGGATAAAACGCCGCACCGGCTGAAGCCGTGCAATAAATCGTATCTTCGACATTGTGAATTTCACGCATACAAAGCTGAATACTTGAAAAGATAATTTCAATTTCTTCAGGCATTGCAAAAGGCATAAAGAATCCGAACATATAACCGTCAAATTTATAAAGTCTAATATCCGGCGGCAAAACGTCAGTAATATTTTGTGCGATCTGTCTAAGTGCAATATCACCGAACTTATGACCGTAAGTCTCATTAATTATATGGAAATTATCTAAGCCTACGACTATAACACAACCGTGAGCGTCCGGCGCTTTCAATTCTTTTTTCAAGGCATCATCAAAGACATTACGAGTTAAAAGCCCGGTTACATTGTCAGCATTAAGGACTAAATCCATACGAACGATAAAGCCGGACCAAATGATCGGATCGCCGTGTTCATCTCTGCCGATTGATCCTTGACAATTCATCCAAACATATTCGCCGGTTGGCATACAAAAACGATATTCAAAATCGTGATCATCATCATTGTGATTTTTAATAAAATTTTTCTTTAAACCTTCCTCAAATCGTTCTATATCGTCATAATGAACAACTGAAGTAAGGCGGCTTTCAAAATCATCAACGACATTTGACGGAAATTGAAAATCTCTAATGAAATTATCAGACAATAAAACTGTTTTGCTTTTGAGATCAGCAACGAAAACATAAGTTCTCGGTACTGCTCTTTGCACTGAGTCAAAATAATTTCTGATATTATACAATGGTGAATCACGTTGTATAGTTTGAGTTGTTTCATTTATCATAAAAATCTTCCTTTGTAATGCAGAATGCAAAATTCAGAATGCAGAAATTTTTCAAGACTCCGAGCCTGCATTCTCTTCAATCATTTATTCTACTTCTGCATTATTGACAAAAAATCCTTCAATTTTCATAAATAAATCACAAAACTTTTTTTAATTGCGGTAAAAAATTTTATTAAAGAACAATTTTAGCAAAAACTGCAACTTTTGAGATCAGATCGTCGATCGATTTCAACAGTGCAAGTCGATTAGCACGAATTTTTAAATCTTCGTCCATAACCATTACTGAATCAAAGAATGAATCGATCGGCAATGATAATTTTTTCAAAGCCTCAAGAGTACCGACGAAATCTTTTTTGTCGATCAATTCTTCAGCAACAACTTTGATCGCCTCAAATGCTTTATAAAGTGTAACTTCTGCATCAACATTTAAAAGTTTTTCATCAATGTTTGTTGAATCAGACTTCTTTGCAAGGTTGCCAACACGCACAAACGATTGAATAATTTTTGTTGAATCAGAAGTCTTAACGAAATCAGCAAGTGCATTAGCTTTCAATGTAACGCTATAAACGTCGTCAACGTCATCAATAACTGCGTCGATAATGTCATATCTCACATTGTCACCGAGAATATTTTTAATTCTAAGTCTGATAAATTCATAAACACTTTCTAACAGCTTTTCACGACCAACTTCATCAGTAATTTTTAAAAGCGTCATAGATTCGTCAACAATTTTTTTCAGTGAGATCGACCATTTAGCCTCAATGATCATATTAACGATTCCGAGAGCTTGACGACGAAGAGCAAACGGATCTTGTGAACCGGTCGGAATTAATCCACGACTGAATGTTGCAACGATATTATCAATCTTATCAGCTAAACTTACAATGCGACCTGCTGTAGTTTTCGGTTGAGAATCACCGGCGAAACGAGGCATATAATGTTCATCAATCGCTGTCGAAACTGCGGCATCCTCACCGTCAAGTTTAGCATATTCACGACCCATAACGCCTTGCAATTCAGTGAACTCAGTAACCATACCTGTAACGAGATCAGCCTTTGAAAGTTGAGCAGCTCTAATAGCATTCGTTTTGTCTTCTGCAGAAGTATTGATCAGATCGGCGATCAATGTTGATAATTTTTCAAGACGTTCCGTCTTTTCGTAAATTGATCCAAGTCCTTCTTGAAATACAACCGTTTTGAGTTTATCGCGGTGTTGTTCCAGTGATTTTTTGCGATCTTCATTGAAGAAAAATTGAGCGTCTTCAAGTCTTGCTTTCAAAACTCTTTCATTACCGTGCTGAACAATGTCAAGATATTCACGACCGCCATTGCGAATGGTAATGAACAGCGGCATCAATTCACCTTCAAAAGTTTTCACCGGAAAATATCTTTGATGATCACGCATAGGAGTTATAACAGCCTCTGCAGGCAATTTCAAATATTTAGTATCGAATTTTCCTGCTAATGCTGTTGGATATTCAACGAGATATAAAACTTCCTCTAAAAGATCGTCAGTAATTTCAGCTTTGCCACCGCATTCTTTAGCAGTTGCTTCAATTTCAGCAACGATCATAGCGCGGCGTTGTTCTTGATCGACAAGTACAAAATTTTTTTCACATTCTTTAACATAATCTTTAGCACTTGCAATTTCAAAATCGCCGTTACTTAAAAATCTATGTCCACGTGAAATTCTGCCGCTTTGCACTTTTGCTACTTCAAATGGAATGATCTCATCGCCGAAGAGTGCAACAATCCATCTGATCGGACGAATGAATTTAAAATCAAGATCAGACCAACGCATATTATTAGGAAAGTTGAGATCGCAAATGATCTTCGGCAAAATTTTTTTCAAGAGTTCATCAGTTGAATGACCTTTTTCGTGGACGACAGCATAAATATAACCGTCACGAGTAACAAGATCGGCAGGATCAATTTTCTGCTTGCGTGCAAAGCCGATCGCTGCGCCGGTAGGCTTGCCATCTTTATCAAAAGCAACTTTCGCTGAAGGTCCACGCTTTTCTTCAGAAATATCCGCTTGCTGTTCCTCAACGTCTTTGATCAACAAAGCTAATCTGCGTGGAGTTCCAAGAGTTTTAATTTCACCGACGCTGATTCTTGATTCTTTAAAAGCCGTCTCTGCTAAATTTTTCAACTGCGATAAAATATTTGGCATTGCGTGAGCCGGAATTTCTTCTGTGCCAATTTCAAGAAGAAATTCTTTTTTGTTATTCATCGTCATCACCTTCACATCTCATCTCATTAATTAAATCTGTTGCACATTTTTTATTCCAAACTTCAGAATTTAAATAGCAGTCAGCGCACATTCTTGCAAGTTTACGAACTCTGCCGATATAACCTGTTCGCTCGCTAACACTAATTGCGCCTCTAGCGTCAAGCAAATTGAATGTATGAGAGCATTTCAAAACATAATCATAAGCAGGAAGAGCATAACCGAGTTTAACGATTCTAGCCGCTTCCTTCTCATATTTATCAAAGAGTTCAAAAAGAAGTGATTCATCAGAGAGATCGAAAGCATAACTTGTCTGTTCAAATTCATTTCTTTTAAAGACTTGCCCATAGGTAATTTTATCATTCCATTGTACGTCATAAACATTTTCAACGCCTTGAATGTACATTGCAAGTCTTTCAAGTCCATAAGTGATCTCAACGGCAACGGGTTTAACGTCTTGACTTCCGACTTGTTGGAAATAAGTAAATTGTGTAATTTCCATACCGTCAAGCCAAACTTCCCAGCCGAGTCCCCAAGCTCCAAGCGTCGGAGATTCCCAGTTATCCTCAACAAATCTAATGTCGTGCTTTTTAGCCTCAATTCCGATCGCTGCAAGCGAATCAAGATAAAGTTCTTGAATATTATTCGGTGAAGGTTTCATTATCAACTGCAACTGATGATGTTGATAAAGTCGATTAGGATTATCACCATAGCGACCATCAGCCGGACGACGTGACGGCTCCACATATGCAACGTTCCACGGCTCTGAACCAAGCACTCGCAAAAATGTAAATGGATTCATTGTGCCTGCACCTTTTTCAACGTCATAAGGCTCTGCTAAAATACAGCCTTGACCAGACCAAAATTTTTGAAGTGCTAAGACTAATTCTTGAAATTTCATTTTAATTTTACTCCTCCAAGATTTTTAAATTAAATTTATCGTCGATATAGTTTACACGATTTTTTTTATCTTGTCGACGAATTATAAAAAAATTATCATAAAAAAATCTCGATACTTAAAATATCGAGAAAAAAATTTTTTTAATAAGAGCAGTTCATATTTTAAAAACATTTAATTCGAGCATCAAAGCAATTTTGGAAATAAATTTTTCTAGAATTGAATTTATGAGAGAATCCACTCTTTCACACTTTTTCACTAGCTGAATCTGACATACGAGCATACAAGAAGTCTTGAGTCATATGTACGAAAAAACCATAAGCAACTAATGTTGTAAACATGGTAAACTCACTAAAAATAAGAACATCATTAAATTGTCGATTAAATAAGAAATAGAAAATATGTGCAAAAGCAAATACCATTCCGATCATAAATGATTTTGCTCCATATGCTAATAACTCATTTCTACAAGTTTGGCGATATCTTTGATCTAATAGCAACGCTATGTTGAGAGTAGAAATCGCTAAACCTATTCCATCAAAGAACAAAAAATGTGGATATGCAAAAACAGCCATTGATGCAAAAATTGCAAACAAAATATAAAGTATCTTGACTAATCGTACTTTCTCTCCTCTATAGTATTTCACAGTTTTGTCATACATATAGTAAAGATATACTGCGCTAAGCATTGTGATAAAGAGAGGAAACGTAGTAATATAATCTCCATAAGGATTTAAATCGTTCCATATAGTTGTCCATGGATTAAAAACAAAATGTTGTACTAAAGAGGTAATAACCATGAATGCCATAGTAAAATAATACACATTTCTATAAAAATGTTGTTCACATATATCTTTTCTATGAGAAATTTTTTCTTTAAACGAAGTATTTCGCCTATCATCCATACATTCTGATATAAACAAATCAAGAGCACCTTTTACGTTACGATCCATATTTGTCGAACAATAGTTTAAGAAAGTTGAGGCGATAAAATCGTGAGCAATTTCATATTCTAAAGTGCTTCCTTTAGTATTTTTTCTTATCAACTGTATATTTTCCAGTTGTTGAATAGTATTCATTAACTGCTCATGACCTTTTTTCTCAAATAAGTTAGGAAATAGATAATTCTCCAAATCTTGTGTCTTTAGTGAAAGGTGATGAGTTCTGGCTTGACTCAATAAATACAATAATCTGGATGCATGAAAGTAATTATCGCAAGATGCCAATTGATGATCAAAATACTGATCTAATAACTCATTGTTATTTTTTTCTATAAAGGAATGTAATTTTTCTTCTGGGTATAAGAGTACCTTTTGGTTAAATTCAGCCATGTGAAATATAATTTGTTGTTCAATTAAAGGATCATTAGTATGCTTATTAAAAAGCAAAGAACCCATTTCCTCACCAAATAATTTTTTGCATTTGCCTTCAAGAATAGAGAGATTTTCTGTTGTACCATTCCGTTGAACAGTCATTTCATTTTGATTTTGACAATATAATAACGTAGCTCCCATTTTTTCCATGATAACACGGTCATGTGATTCTAAATGAATTGTTTCGTTGTTTTTAATATTGTGTTCTTTCCATACATTCTTTTTAGGCGATCGCATAATCGAATGAGCTATAAAAAGCATATCACTTTTCTTTTCAATTACACTGATCATTTTTTTTAGTATACCAGATTTAATAACAACTTGTTCTTTATCCTCAGACAAAAGGTTATTCATATCAAAACGTTTAAGAAAATCAGCTAAATATTCTTCTCTAAGTGAAATAATGAAACCCGTATTTTTTTTGCATAAGTACCTTATAATTTCTTGGATTTTTTTCTGTTCATTTTTTGATAAAAAAAAGAATCTCTCAAATTGATCTAAAATAAAAACTACTTTTCCGTCAAAGGTTATTTCACTCATATTTTTGTCAATATTTGTTCCGAGTTCCGAAGCCATATGTACTTCAAATTCATGATAGTCACCTGAAAAATCAAAAATCTTGTATTTATCTTTATAAGTGTGCTTGAAAAAATTCAAAATGATTGATTTGCCACATCCGCTAGGACCTGTAAGACAAAGTGCCTGTTTCACCGAACTTTGAGGCAATATAGTTTCTTCAAGAATCTGATGCATATATTCTACTTCTTCATCTCTTTTAAGAATATCATCACGATTATCTAAATTACTATCTTTGAGATCATACAATCCCAAAAATTTAAAATCTTCTTTTCGGCAATATGGAATTATATTATTTTTTTCCTTTCTTTGAATCATAAAAGTAACGAACGTAACAATCAATGGAATTGCAATCCAAATAGAAAGTTGATTAAAAGTGGAAAGATGGCGAATTTGGACATCAAAAAATAACAATATCCATAAAGATACACATAATATAATCATGACTTTATAAATAAAATCATTCAAGTCATAAATATTATGATTCGGCTTTTTCATTCTCGTTATATAATCGTTCATATTTAATTCTCCATTTTATAATTTATTTCTTGCCATAACATATCTTGACATCGTTTCAGACCTTCTTCGGCTTCTTGAAAACCTTCTTCATAAGCAATTCGATAATAGTTAATAGCACAGCGCAAATCATGTATTGAACATTCATAAATATGTGCCAAATTAAAAGCGGCTCGCGGATTTAATCCAATTAATCTTTCGTAAAATTCAATGGCTATTTTTGTATCTCTTGACTCCATAGCATGTGCATAATTATAAATGGCTGGTAAATATCCGGCATTCGCAGCTTGTTCGTACAAAATTATAGCTGACTTAATATCAATATCTGTCTTAATTCCCTTCATTTTGTAATAACCTAATGCATTCTGTGCCGCCGGATAATTTAAATTAGCTGCCTTTTCATAAAATTCAACTGCTTTTTTAAAATCCAGAGAATCCTCTGCTAAATTTCCTAAACGATAAATAGCGGGAGCAAAGCTCTTCTCTGCAGCTTTAGTATAACAATCGACAGCTCGATTATGCAATATTTCTCTAGCCTCATTAATACTTTTTTGAAATATTATTTCCTCTATTCCGTAATCATATACAAGAGATAAATCCTTTTCACATTTTTCGTAAATATCTCCCAAATTATAAAGAGCACCTAGATTACCAGATTTTGCTGATTTCTCATAGAAGGCAAAAGCCCCTTGCATTTTTTTTTGCAACAATTCTTCTGATCCTAATTCGTAAAGTAAACCAATATCATTCATTGCAGAAATATTTCCTTCTTTTACTTCCCTCAACAAGTGTTCTTCGCTATTTAAAGGTGTACTGCGCAAAAGTCTTGAAATGAGCTTTTCAATTGCTGCGTCAAAATATTCATTGCTTGCATTAATACCATTCATATGTTGAAGAGACTCTATATCCTCAGGCAGAGTTTTAGGAAACTCAAAATTACGCATTATAATAGGGATCACATTCTTTTCCAGTTGTAACGCACGAGCAACTTCTAATCTTACCCAATCATTAGGATCAATACATCTATCTAAACCATTAGGAGGCAATATAACTAATACATCAGTACATTCGGCAATTCTTTCAAATAAAGCTTCATTGAAACGACCTGCACGTAGCGACTCAACATCCAAGAACACCTTAAAACCGCGATCGGTTAACGTATATTTCATTAGACGAGCTAAGTCTTCGCCACCATCGCGACGATAACTAATAAAGATTTGGTATGGATATGGCATAGTTGATCTACCTCCTTAAAATAAACTATACCAGTATAGCAGTTTACAAAAATATCATCAATGAACGTCATCAAAAAAATCTATAAGAAAGTGCTCCAAAAAATATATTTTCCCAACATCACAGTGACTTATCAATATTTCGATTCAACCGCATTAAACATTTATTAGCAAACTTAAAAATTATTGATATATTGCTAATCGATATGATTTTTGCTTTTGGAATTTTATAGCATTAATAGCCATAAGAATTAATTTAAAATAAGTTTATTAACAGACCTAAAATTCTCTTACAATTAATGTAGAAATTTATATTTTTCAAAAGTCAACGATAGTAAAATTGATGCCACTCCGGTAACTTTGTTCCAAGTAACAATTCCAAAATCGGTTTAAAGAATTGATAGACAAGTCCCCAAGCCGGCATTAAAGATATACCGAAGAACAATACAAGATTTAAAAGTGTCGCCGCTAAAGATTTTTTAATTATTGAATAGAATGATAGTAAAGCACAAAGTCCCCAAATTGCCATTTGCCAATATTCTGCGGCGAGTACGTTATTATATTTAGCATAAATTAAAATGCTTGTTATACCTAAAATTAAGATCGAAATCATCAAAATCCATTTATATTTTTTTGTTATGCTAAAAAATCCATTTTGTGATTCTTCAGTTGTCGTCTTTGATTTCTCTTTTATCTCAATATCTGAAGTTGTATCTTTAATCGAATTTTTTTGATCGTTTTGATCATACGATTGATTTTCATTCTTGTCATCATTCATCTCTCTTCACCTCGAAAAAAATTTTTAAAAATTATTTTGGACTTGTTGAATAACTTATTTTAACCAAATTAAAATACAAGCTATGTGTATAAATGCAAGATACCTATTAGCTAATTTATCATATCTTGTCGCAATTTATCTTCTGAAAAAAATTTTCTACCAAGTGACGTTCTTTATATTGTTCCTTGTTAAATTTTATTTCTTCTCATAGAAGTGTTTTTTAAAGAACAACGTATAACATATTTACCAGTAGAAGAGTCTTTGTCGAATTGGTTAAATATTTTTCCTGTTTTGCCACCAGCGTTTTTAATCAGGTACTTTATATGACCTTCCAAAGCTCTAACTGCCGGAAAAGCATATTGTGAATAATCTTCACTCTCAACATAATATTTCAAATTAATAATTGATTGCCTAATAAGTTTTTTTTACTATCTGGATAATTATCAGGAAATTTAGGAAAAATTACTTTATAATCATTATTGATTATATTTGCGTCAATACTTTTTCTATAAGCACTTCCAAGTACGTGCTCGAATTTTATATCTATACATTCACTTATAGCAGAAACTACAATTTGTGAAAGGATAGACATTTTGCCTTGTACTAAGAGTTTATGATTCTTTGCGCTAAAATATGTAATTATTATTTTGTTTTTATCAAGACTGAAATAGAGGATTTTCTTATCAGGATAATATTTTTGTGACAGTTTTATATTTTCGTCAATCTCTTTTATAACATCAATCAATTTATTCAATATATCATCGTTAAAATTGGAAATAGAAAACCAACTGTCTCCTTCAATAGCAACATACTTTCCTTCTTCTAAAGCCATTTTTGCCAGAGAATCTGCTTCATCATTATATTTATTTCCGCTATGCCCTTTTACTTTTTCAAATATAACATCTATAATGCCATCATACTTTCCACGATAGATATTGACGTAAGTTTGAGAAACCTTAGTTTTTGTTTTCCATTCACCAGTAATCTATTTAGATATTCCTTCGTAATCATGGTATATTTTAACTTTTGAATATCCATTAGAGACAGTTCAATCCATTGCATTTATTGCGCCAAATATTTCACCTATTATGTTATGGCTATCTAAGTTATTCGATATTTTTGCCAGAAGCATATAATGGTATTTCATTTTTATTTTTGTCAATAATCAAGACACCATAAGAATATTTTTGCTTTTCTTTGCTGAAACTGCCATCTGTAAAAGCAACCAAATACCCTTCTTCAACATCTTTTGAAATATGAGATTCCCAAATATCTTCACCTTTCATAAAAAGTTCTGCTTCTTCGCGTAATTTAAATGATTTAAATTCGGCATCTGAATAACCATCAGTAGCCTTTTTACCTTCTTCCCATTTTTCAAAATTCCAATAGAGTTTCTTTTTTTACAGCATAATACGTCATAAAGAAATCTTCCTTCAATACTCAAAAAGATGTTTTGATTATAATCTATAATTTAAAATTTGTCATTAGAATTTATAAAAAATAGCCCATGGACAGAATCATCTCTAGCGTGGAGTAAATTTTTAACGCTCATTCAATTCAATAAACTCAACGTAATTATTACTACGCCTTTTCAAAAAAATTACGCTGACTGATGATAATATAGATATTGAATGGTCGTTTTGAGATAAAAAAATAAGCCTCTTTATTGGCTTTTTTATTTTGTATTCATAACGTGTTTAATCATTTTTTCAACTTTAATTGCTTAATGCCTTTAGGGACTGTTGGTAAACTCATTTTAATTTGATTCTGATTGCAGCATTCACTATAATCCAAAAACAAATAGATAATTTATCAAATCTCATTGCAATTTGACGATTATTCTTTATCTTATTGAAAAATCTTTCAATGGTATTTCTATGCTTGTATATTTCTTTATCAAATTGAACCTTGCAATAAGTTGAGTCTATTTCAATAATGACTGATT
>JAFUZV010000060.1 GCA_017476425.1 Selenomonadaceae bacterium | reverse complement strand
TGTATTGTATTGTATTGTATTGGCGAAATTTTTATCAACTTGTCTTAAACATTCTAAGATCATTTTGAGATGAAAATTATTAATTTCATTAGATTTTTCTTGATTTCTCAATAAACTTTTCAAATGTAAATCAAATTTGAATTTTAAATAATCGAGGCTATGCTTAAATTTTACGTAATAATTCATATTCATTTTGCAATTTGCTCCAAAAGTTGAAAATCTCTTCGTAATTCCGGTGACCATAGAGACGGATCGACGAAATTTTTAATTTCATTCGGAGATGAATATAAAAGCATTGCTAAGATTATTAATTGCTTTTTCTTAATATCATTACTTGACAACAATAATTTTCGTAAAGAATTAAGCAAATTTGATTCAATTTCTAAAATTTTTGAGTTATCAAATTTAGACTTATATTTTGAAAAAACTAATTGCCAATAATCATAATACCACGATTGTAGATGCAAATTTTCAAGAATATTTGTCGGAAGATTTATAATCAGTTGAGATAAATTTTGTTTTCGACGAAATATCGAAAATGACGGCTCTATAGTTTCATATAATTGCAAAATCTGTTCATAATTTTGAACTTTACTTTGAGTTTCAATTTTAATTCTTTCCATTTGTTCAACAAATTCGTGATGTGTCTTAATGTGAGGATAAACATAATATTTCTGAGAATTTACGCAAAATACATCTTTATGAGTAAGTTCATTTATAACCTGTGCTTGATTATCGTCACTTTCAACGAATAATATTGCCGGTAATTTACTATAAATTTCTGCTTTAAAAATTGCATGATTTCCTAAGCGTCTTCTTTCTTCCGCCGTTGCAACATTCATCAAAAACAAATGTCCATATTTTATATTGTTTGACTTCAGCCATTGTTCAGTTTCGTTTCTATATTTCTCTAATCTTGAAGAAACTAAATAACCTATTGGAGCAAAAGGTTTAAATCTCAATGAGGCATTCAAAATAAAATTTTTGTAGCGATCTCCATCGTCATTTTCTTCATCGGTTGGGTCTTCACAAAGTACACCGTCAATATCATAACAACAGAGATGTGAATATCCATCGTGATGTAAATAATTCCATTCAAACATTCGAGGATGAGGAATTTCTCTAAAGTAAATATCGACAAAATGCTGAGTTTGCGGACCTACATAAGCCGCCAAAAAAATTTTATCTATCTGTTTAAATGATTGAACTTTTTCTCTGGCCTCATTGATAGAAAATCGACTTGCTACGCTATCTTCAACTACCAAAACTTTTTTCATTTCGTCAAGCGATTGAACAAAAACTTTAGTCTTGTTAGATCTTCCGGATAACGCCCCCCCCCCTCTATTCTTTTCATTGCTTGTAAAATAAACATATCAATAGAAATAAGAGGTTTATTTAAGTACAAAGCTAAAATGTTTGCGACTAAAAGACCACTTCTCGGTACTCCAATAACTAAATCTATATCGCGTGGTATTTTATGCAAATTTTTTATCACATCATTATTTAATGCTGAAAAAGTTACAAAATTCAATCCAAAACCTTCTCACTTTTAACATTATCAATAGAATTTTTTATGTGTTCTAAAATATTGCTATGGACATAATCATTAGCTGCACCGATAGCACTACAGATCGCCTTAGCATTTGATGAGCCGTGAGCTATTACGCAATAACCATTGACACCTAACAACGGAGCTCCGCCATATTCCGATGCGTCTAAGCGCTTACCGAGTTTTTTTAGAGTAGGCGTTAAGAGTAATGCACCAACTTTAGCAGTAACGCCGCCTTCTTCAACAGCCTCTTTGATCAATTTCAAAATCGTTTTTGCAAGACCTTCAGCAAATTTCAAAACGACATTTCCAACAAAACCATCACAAAGCACAACGTCAAAATGTCCTTTCGGAATGTCACGACCCTCAGCATTACCGATAAAATTGATCGTCTTGAGTTCTTTCAAAAGTTGATAAGTCGCCTTAACTTGCTCATTGCCTTTAGATTCTTCTTCACCGATATTCAAAAGTCCAACTGAAGGATTTTTTTTGCCGAAAACGTGTTCAGCATAAAGCGATCCCATTATTCCTGTTTGTACAAGATGTTCAGGTTTACTATCGACATTTGCGCCGGAATCTAAAAGTAATGTTACACCTTTTGGCGTTGGTATAGGTGTAGCGATCGCCGGTCTGCCGATTCCGTGAATACGTTTCAAGATCAACTGCGCTGCTGTAACTGCTGCGCCTGTGCTGCCTGCTGATAAAACTGCATCACACATTCCGGCTTTGACTAATTCAGTCGCCACAACGATCGAAGAATCTTTTTTATTTCTCACTGCGTCGGCAGGATGTTCACCCATTTCGACTACTTCTGAAGTATGACGAATTGTCAACGGTAATTTTTGCCAATCTTTCTCGTTATTTAAAATACTTTTAATTTTATTTTCGTCGCCAACTAAAGTTATTTCACAAGAAAATTTTTTAGCCGCTTGAATTGCTCCTATGACAATTTGCTCCGGTGCATAGTCGCCTCCCATTGCGTCGACTGCAATTTTCAAATTTAACGCTCCCTACAAAAAAAATGAGCAGGATTTTTTCACCTGCCCAAAATTTCTACTATCCTCAAGCAGTTTCTATTACTTCTCTGCCATTGTAATAGCCGCATTCGAGGCACACGTGATGAGGCAATTTCGGTTCATGACACCTCGGACATTTTACATAATTCGGTACTTCTAATTTCCAATTTGCACGACGACGATCGCGACGTGACTTGGACAATTTACGTTTTGGTGCTGCCATTTCAAAAACCTCCAGTCTTCATTCAAATTTAAAATTTTTTAATGCCTCAAGTCGTGGATCGATAACACAACAATCACAATCACAAGTAGTTTCGTTGAGATCAACTCCACATTTCGGACAAAGTCCTTTACAATCTTCTTTGCAAAGATTTTTGATCGACTGAGCCGCAAGCAAATTATCACGAATCAAATTTTCAAGATCAACAATATTATCAAAAATAACTGTCGGATCAATTTCTTCGTCAAATTTAATTTCTTGATTTTCAGTCGATGGCTTAAGGCATCTATCACAAATAAAAGATTTTTTACAATTTATTGTGCCTCTGATATCAAATGATTTACCACTATTGATAATTTCACCGTCGATCAAAATGTCGTCGTCAAAATTCACGTCAGCAATTTCATCATTCAAACTCAATTCATCAGCACTAATTTTAAAATGAAACGGCGTTGAACCGTCTCTGTCAATTTGCACTTTGCACATTTTACAACACCAACATTGACCTGTCAAGATTTTGACACAAATTTAAACTGCATAAAAATTCACAAGTTTAGCGTCAAAAATTACGTCGAGTTTTTTAAATTCGTTAAAAATTTCAGCCGGAATATCATTATCGATCGTCAAAACCATTAAGCTAGTACCTTTGATAACCGTTGTTCCGACGCTCATATCAGAAATATTTATTCCATTTTTACCCATAAAAGTACCAACTGCACCGATAACGCCCGGACGATTAATGTGAGGACAAATTAAAATTCTTGAATGTGGATCAACGTCGACACGGAATTTATTTATTTCAACAATTCGACCTTCATTGCCAAAAAGCGTACCTTTCACTGAACATTCTTTGCCGCCGGCTTCAGCACGAACAATTATCAAATTTGCAAAGTCCGTTGATTCTTTCTGCTTGACTTCAGTGATCTTTATTCCACGTTCTTTAGCAAATAGCGGTGCATTAATATAATTAACTTCTTTTTCAAGCACAGGATTTAACATACCTTTGATAATCGCTGTCGTTAAAAGACTTGTATTAACATTCGTGATCTCACCGTTAAAAGTAACTTCGATCTTTTTGATCGGACCTTCAGCGATTGAACAGATCGTACAGCCGAGACGCTCGGCAAGATTAAGATAAGGCGAAATGACTTGCATAACTTGTTGAGAGACAGGTGCCATATTAACCGCAGAAGTTACCGGCTCACCATTCAACGCTGCTTTAATACCTTTCGACACGTCAAGAGATACGCCGATCTGTGCTTCAACCGTCGACGCTCCTAAATGTGGAGTAAGCACAACATTTTTCAAACCGATCAATGGATGATCTTTTTTGATCGGCTCTTCAATGAAAACATCAATCGCTGCACCTGCGACGATATTATTTTTGATCGCTTCCGCTAAATCTTCTTCGTTGATAATTCCGCCGCGTGCACAGTTGATCAATCGAACGTCAGATTTCATTTTCTTCATTTCGTTAAGCGTGATCATATTTTTAGTATCCGGTGTCAACGGCATATGAACAGTTATAAAATCAGCCGTTGTGATCACTTCGTCAAGGCTAACAACTTTAACACCGAGATCATTTGCAC
The DNA here is from genome assembly GCA_017476425.1 of Selenomonadaceae bacterium. GTDB lineage: Bacteria > Bacillota > Negativicutes > Selenomonadales > Selenomonadaceae > Quinella. The sequence continues at coordinate 15,351 of JAFUZV010000060.1, read as the reverse complement.
GTTCTTCATTGACATAAGGATCATAACCGATAACATTCATTTCAAACGCTAATGCACGTTTAGCAACGCCCATACCGATTCGACCTAAACCGATCACGCCTAAAGTTTTGCCTTTGAGTTCAACGCCAACATATTGCTTGCGATTCCATTCACCACGTTGCATTGTTTCATTAGCGATCGGAATTTTACGACTTAACGCCATCATCATTGCAAAAGTATGTTCAGTAGCGGCGATCGTATTTCCACCGGGCGAATTAATAACTATGATACCTTTAGCCGTCGCCGCCGGAATATCAATATTATCAACACCAACACCGGCTCGACCAATAATTTTAAGTTTAGTTGCACGTTCGATAACGTCCGCTGAAACTTTTGACGCAGATCGAACCATTAAAGCATCATAATCGCCAATAATTTCCAAAAGTTCCTCATGAGAAATTTTATCTCTCACGTCAACTTCAAAATCATTTTTTAATAATTCAATACCTTTTTCAGAAATTCCATCTGCCGCTAAAATTTTTTTCATTTTCTCTTCTCTCCTTTTATCACTCTAAATATTTATCAAGAAAGCTGAAAACTCGATCAAAATACGCTGTTGGATTCGTATTTTTTGCTGAAGCGTGACCTGCGCCTTCAACAGTAAACATTTCTTTAATCGGCGCATCACAAATATCATAAAGCTGTTGCATCATAAAATAAGGAACTAATTTGTCTTCAGTACCGTGAATGAATAAGATCGGAATCTTGACATTTTTAATATGTTTAATAGGTGAGGCATCAGAAATTTTCACACCGACTTTATATTCACTCGTATAATCTACAAAAGTCATTATCGGAATTTCAGGCAAATGAAAAATCTTGTCGAGTTGATCAGTAAACATTTCATAAGCTCCGGTATAGCCGCAATCTTCAATCACTGCTGCAAGATTAGGTGATTGATTTTTCGACGCAGCAAGCATAACTGTAGCTGCACCCATTGAAACGCCGTGTAAAATAATTTTCGCTTTCGGATCAGCCTCAATGATTTTATCAATCCACAACAAAATATCATCGCTTTCTTTTGCGCCCATAGTTACATAAATTCCTTCACTAGTTCCGGCGGCTCTCAAGTCCGGCGTTACAACATTATAACCTCTTTCAAGATATTCTTCTGCATAATCCCAAGCATAACGCTGATCACGACCATAACCGTGAACTAAAATTGCCCATTTATCAGACGGTTTATCAGCTGAAAAATATGTTGCATTCAATTTTAAACCGTCTTTTGAAGTGATCGACCAAATTTTACTAACAAAATTCGGCTTGCTGGGAATTAATACATTTGGATCGTGAATATTTGCACAAGCCGGCGGCCCAGAATCAATATCATTAGGATCAACACGCCTTAATGCAAAATTAACAAAGTAACTGCCAATGAAGTAACCGATCATCACTATTAAAATAATTAGTATAAAAAATATTTTCTTCCGCATTATTTAAAACTCCGATTTATTCTTTGAAAAAATTCAATTCATCACCTAAAGCCTCACGAAGTCCACGCATAAATTTTGGACCCGGATCGGTTTTAATTGAATAGTAACCTTCAACATTTTCGATATAAAGTCCGCTTTCTCTTGCAATATCCTGTTGATAATGACCAAAAACATATTTGATCGTTGGATATTTAGCGTGAAGATATTTTATCAATAAAATATTTGCCGTGAGCTGTGCCGCTGTTAAATCTTCTTGACCATTAACGCCACCGACATTTTCAATACCGATTGCACAATGATTATAACCGATTATGTGACGATTTAAAGCCGTTTCATCAGTCAATCTGTAAATCGTCCCGTCACGATCAACTATAAAATGAGATGCAACATTAAGCGTGCCATCGTCCATTGATTCATTATAAAACCAATCAAAAGTTCCTTGCCAATTCGCAAAAACAGTCCAATGAACAACGACAGCTTGAGGAATAATTTTTATTTCGTCAATACCATAATGAAGTTGAGTGTATTCTCTGATCAAACGATCACGATTTTCAGTCCACAAGATCGGTTTATCAATAATTTTAATTTGATCGATCTCTTCAGCATTAGCATTTGAAGTTGTTAAAATTATAAACGTGATCACCGCAATGATTGTAAATAAAAAATTTTTTTCTCTCTGCATAAAAATTTAGCCTTTCAAAAATGTTTCTTGTTTGACTTCAACATAATAAAAAAAATTCCTGCACAATTAAATACAAATAAAACAGGATCGCTTTAATAAAATGAAAATCTTTTTTTCAGAAAAAATATAGAGCTTGACCTTACGATTAAATCCGAAAGATTCTGCTATCAACAATACTAGCTTCAAATGTGATCGATTTAAAAATAATCTTTGCAAGTCAAGTTATTGCAGGGATTATTTTTTTTGTGTCGAAAGTTGTCGACTATGAAAAAAATTTTGTTAGCATCATTTAGAAACGTGAAAAAAATTTTTGCAGCTGTAACGCTTATGATCATAATAGATTTAATCGCTGTCGATCATTTTGAATTGTTTCCGGCAGTCTTGATCGGTTATATATTAGCTGCATTCTACATAATTTCAACAGCCTCAAGACTTTCAAGCATTGTAGGTTTATCGCAAGAACAGGCAAAACGACGAATGCTTTTCGGCTTGATATTGCGAATTGCAATGCTTTTGATTGTTTTGTTCGTTGGTTTGAAAATTTCTGAATTAATTTTTTTCGCAATGATATTGGGCTTTTTAACCTTCTATGTGGTCGCTCATATCGGTTTAATAATGACATCTTATAAACGATCATATCGCAATAATGATGCTGATGAAAAATAATGTGTAATTGAATCGCCATTAATACCAGTATCAATTAGACATTAGCAATTATTCATTGATTGGAGGTGAAATTATGCATGAAATTGGTGTTCGCGAAACAACCAGATTTTTGGGCTTTACGTTTAATACGGAAACAATTTTAATGACGTGGCTTGCAATGGCGATTGTAATTATTGTCGCTTGCCTTGCAGTGAGAAATCTCAAAGCTGTCCCAACAGGTTGTCAAAATTTTATTGAGATAATCGTCACTTGGCTGCACGGACAAATTGATTCAATGATGGGCAAGCGCGGCAGATTATTAGCTCCGTTTATTGTGTCGCTTTTCTTGTTCTTACTGACTTCAAATTTGATAGGTCTCATTCCAACGCTTGCTTCACCGACGAATGACCTAAATACAACGTTAGGGCTTGCACTTCTTGTAGTTGTAATGGTTCACTGCTTAGGTTTATATTACAAAGGCGGTCATTACATTGCTCACTTCTTTCAACCATTTGCGCCTTTCGTCGTGATCAATATGATCGAAGAAATTGCAAAACCTATAACTCTGGCTTTTCGTCTATTTGGTAACATTCTTGCCGGCGAAATTTTGATTATCGTTTTACTTCGTCTGACTGAAAATCCATTTTGGATGACAATTCCAAGTGTTGCTTGGCTAGGTTTCAGTATCTTTATCAGCTGTGTTCACGCAGTTATTTTCACTATGCTAAGTATGGCCTATTTAGGTAATGCACTTAAAGAAAACCATTAATTAATGCAGAATGCAAAATTCAGAATGTAGAATTTTTTAAATTTAATCTCATTCTGTATTTGTATTTTTAAATCTTATTTGTTAATGAGGAGGAAATTTTTAATGGAACACGCAATTATGGTAGCAGCCGCACTTATCGGCGCAGGAATTTGTATGGGTCTCGCAGCAATCGGCGCAGGCTTGGGTGATGGTCTTGTCACTAGCAAATTTATTGATGGTATTACTCGTCAACCTGAAGCACAAGGTACACTTTTCACGAATACACTTATCTCTGTCGGCTTGATCGAAGCTATGGCAATTATCGCCGCCGTTGTCGCGTTGATTATGCTCTATGCTAATCCGCTCATCGGTTAATAATTAATGCAGAATTTAGAATTAAGAATGCAGAATTAGGGCTGAGGGTTGAAGGCTGAAGGCTGAGAAATTTATTTTAAATTCTACATTCTACATTCTGCATTCCACATTCTGAATTAGATTAGAGCTTATAACAGCTGAAAACTTTTTATCAATTTTTAAAAGCCTTATAAGATAGTAAGGTCGGTGCTTCAAATAGTAGTTCAGAAGAAGTCGCTGCAGTCATTGAAAAAGATGGCGAGAACTGGAACTGCCACCGCTAATTGTTATAAACCGAGCGAGAACCAAGCAATGACGTTTATACATTGAACAGATAGACTTTTTGTAAATTATTAATTTTAAATCTGGTAAATATTATGAAAGGCGAAAGTTACTGGTATTGCAAGAAAGTCACCTACAAGACGCTTGCAATATGTACCCGTACGTTAGCGGGGAATTTAAGCCTGTGGAGAGCCATACCAGCGAGAGTAGCTTTGGCGAAATCGGGCGCGATGAAGCAGGAATGGGACAGAATAGTTTTTATGACCATTCATAAGTTCTCAGTAACGGTGAGTGGAATTGATTGAACTTAATGCAACATTAATTGCACAAATTTTAAACTTCTTAATTCTCGTCGTAATTTTGCGCCTTGTAGCTTATAAACCTGTTGCACGTCTGCTGGAACAGCGTAGTCAAAAGATTCAAGGCGATCTTGATAAGGCAGAGGCAGATCGTAAAGAGGCTGAAGCAACTCTTGTGCAGTATCGTCAAAAACTTTCAGATGCTAATGTTAAAGCACAAGAGATCGTCGACAAAGCTGAAAAAGTTGCTCGTGATGAACACGACGCTAGCATTGAGGCTACTAAAAAAGAAATTGACTTGATGAAGAAAAATGCTGAAGAAGACATTAAACGCGATCGAGAGCGTGCCGTCTCTCAACTTAGAACTGAAGTCGTTTCATTGAGTCTTGCAGCTGCCGGAAAACTCATTTCAAAAAATATCGACAATAAAGAGAATGAACGTCTTATAAATGACTTTATCAACCAACTCGATAAAGAGAAGCTCGGTGATTTGTCATGCTGAATTTACAACTTGCTTTGAAATATTCCACAGCGATTTTTGAGATCGCTAAAGAAGAAGACAAACTTATAGCTTACGGTGAAGAATTAGCCGCAGTTCGTGAATTGTTTCAAATTCCGCAAGCTCGTGCATTTTTCCAAAATCCACAAGTACAATCAGAAGCTAAAAAGGAACTTTTAACTAAATGCTTTAAAGGTGAATTGTCACCGATGGTTTTCAATTTTTTACTTCTGCTTGTTGATAAGCGCAGAATCGGAATTTTTGAAACGATTGAAGAGGAATATAGAAAACTTTCAAATAAAGAACGCGGAATTTTGATCGCAGATGTTACAACTGTCAGAGGCTTATCAAAACGTCAACAGGAACAACTTCAGAAAAAATTAGCATCAATCACTAATAAAAAAATTCAACTTCGACTGCACGAAGATGAAAAAATTCTTGGCGGCGTGATCGTTAAGATCGGTGATAAACGTATTGATGGTTCAGTAGCAGGCAGACTTGAATCTATGCGTCAACAACTTATGACTATTGGTAATTAATTCGGAATGCGGAATTAGGAATTAAATTAACAATTACGCATTCCGCATTCATAATTCCGAATTAGACTAGAGGTGAAGGCTCAAATATGAAGATAAATCCTGAAGAAATTACAGCGATTATCAAAGATCAAATTAAAAATTATAATGTCGATCTCAACGTTGACGACGTTGGTACAGTCGTTGAGATCGGTGATGGTATCGCTCACATTCACGGCTTAGATAAAGCAATGGCCGGTGAGCTTTTGGATTTTGGTCACGATATTTATGGTCTTGTTTTAAACTTGGAACAAGATAACGTTGGTGCTGTTCTTCTTGGTGGTGATACTAAGATCGAAGAAGGCGACACCGTTAAACGTACCGGCAAAATTATGCAAGTGCCTGTTGGTGAAGGAATGATCGGACGTGTTGTTGATGCACTCGGTCGTCCTATTGATGGCAAAGGTCCTATTCATACAACTGAGACAAGACCGGTTGAATATCCTGCACCGGGTATTGCAGACAGAAAATCAGTTCACGAACCGTTGCAGACAGGTTTAAAAGCTATTGATGCTTTAGTTCCGATCGGTCGTGGTCAGCGTGAATTGATAATCGGCGATCGTGGCACTGGCAAATCTGCAATCGCTGTTGATACGATTATCAATCAACAAGGTCAAAATTGTATCTGCATTTACGTTGCGATCGGTCAAAAAGCGTCAACGGTTGCTCGTGTTGTTAAGACTCTTGAAGATCACGATGCAATGAAATATACGATCGTTGTTGCGGCTACTGCTGCTGATTCAGCTCCGCTTCAATATCTTGCACCTTATGCCGGTGTTGCTATGGCTGAATATTTTATGTACAAGAAAAATGATCAAGGTCAAGGCGGTCATTGTCTTTGCATTTACGACGATTTAACTAAACACGCAGCGGCTTATCGTGCAATGTCACTTTTGTTGAGAAGACCTCCAGGTCGTGAGGCTTATCCTGGTGACGTTTTCTATCTGCATTCAAGACTTTTGGAGCGTGCTGCTAAACTTTCTGATGACTTAGGCGCAGGATCGATCACAGCTTTGCCGGTTATCGAAACTCAAGCAGGTGACGTTTCGGCTTACATTCCGACGAACGTTATTTCAATTACTGACGGTCAAATTATGCTTGAAACTGATGCTTTCTATAGCGGTATTCGTCCGGCTATCAGCGTCGGTTTATCAGTCAGTCGTGTCGGTGGCGCAGCACAGATCAAAGCAATGAAACAAGTTGCAGGTACAATGCGCCTTGACTTAGCTCAATATCGTGAGTTAGCAGCATTTGCACAATTCGGTTCTGATCTTGATAAAGCAACGAAAGCTCAGCTTGATCGTGGTGCTCGTACTGTTGAGACTTTGAAACAAGCACAATATTCACCGCTTGATGTTGGTGATCAAGTTTTAACGATCTATACTGCTGTTCGTGGTGAAAATAAAGATGATCCGAGTGTAACTTATCTTTCTGATATTCCTGTTGATAAAGTCGTTCAATTCCATAATGATTTTATCAAGTTTATGCACACGAGACACCCGGAAGTCGGCAAAAAGATCGCTTCACAGAAAAAACTTGATGATGCGCTTGAATCAGAAATTAAGAGTGCTATCAAAGAGTTTAAAGAGACAGTCACATATAAGATGGCGGCAGAGTAAGGCGGTGGAGTAAATGGCAAGTTTACAAAACGTTCGCCGAAGAATCCGCAGTGTCAAAAACATTCAACAGATCACAAAAGCAATGGATATGGTTGCAACGTCAAGAATGCGTCACGCTAAAGAGGCAACGATCGCTAATCATCCATTCGCTGCTAAATCTCAAGAAGTTTTTGATCGTCTTGCTGTTCAAGCTGAAGATTTAGGACATCCGCTGTTTGATTATCGTGAAAATGACGAAGGCAAAACGCTTTTGATCGTCATTGCGGCTGATAAAGGTCTTGCCGGTGCTTATTCAAGTAACGTTTTCAAGACTGCACACGCTGAAATTGCAAGCGGCGGCAATGATGACGATGAGATCACAAAGTCCGCTGAAAAAGAGAATGTAAATCTGATTGAAAAATTCAAGAACATTAGACGTAGACCGAGACATCAAGCATTGCAAAAAATGTCTCGTGTTATCAAGGCAACGGCTAGATCAACTTATGGCAACAGAACAAGTTCCGGCGGAAATCGTACAACGATCGCTAAGACAGAAAGATCATCTGAAGAGTTCGGAAATCTTGTTGACAAAGGCAATTACGATATTTTGACTGTTGGACGTAAAGCGACGGATCATTTCAGACATAGAAATTTCAATGTTGTTCGTTATTACAATGGAATTAGTGAACGTCCGAAATATCAACACGCTCAAGACATTGCAAGATTCGCTATTGACAGCTTTTTAAGTGGTGAAGTTAATGAAGTGTCAATGATCTATACACATTTCATTTCAGCGATCACTTGTGAACCTAGAGTTGTTGATCTTCTTCCTTTTTTTGCTTACGATCACGATTCTGCAGATGCTTTCAAAGGTGAATACATTTATGAACCTGATCCGCTTACCGTTCTTGATTCGTTTCTTCCTAAATATCTTGAAACGATAATTTACGAAGCGTTATTGCAAAGTGCGGCATCAGAACTTAGTTCAAGAATGAATGCGATGAGCAGTGCAACTGATAACGCTCAAGAACTCATTGCAAAACTTAATTTGTATTATAATAAGGTACGTCAAGCCGGCATTACGAATGAGATCAATGAAATTGTCGGTGGAGCGAACGCTCTTAATTAATAATTGGTAATGTGTAATGGGTAATGGGCAATTATGGAAAATGAAAATATTATTGTTGTTAAAAGCAAGGCTTTTGCTATTAGAATTGTAAGAATGTATAAACATTTAAAGATAACAAAGCGTGAATATATTCTTTCGCAACAAGTATTAAGGAGTGGCACGAGCATAGGTGCTAATGTACACGAAGCAATTCAAGCACAAAGCAAAGCAGATTTTAAGGCGAAAATGTATATCGCTTTAAAAGAGGCAAGTGAAACTGAATATTGGCTCGAACTTCTCCGAGATACTGATTATCTTAAACCTAAAGAGGCTGAAAGTATTTTAACTGATTGCATTGAATTAATAAAATTATTAACAAAAATCACAAAAACAGTTAAAGAAAATTCTTAAATGGCAATACATTTATCGGTAATGGATAATTAAAAATTGAAAAATAAATTACCCATTACCAATTACCAATTACCCATTACTAAAGAGGTGAAAATTTTGGCAAAAGGTAAAGTAGTACAAGTCATCGGTGCTGTTATCGATATAGAATTTCCAACTGGTGAACTGCCGGAAATTTTAAATGCGGTAACAATCAAAGGCAAAGCCGGCAATGTTGAAATTGATCTTGTCGCTGAAGTTATGCAACATATCGGCGATAGTGTCACTCGTTGCATTGCTATGAGTTCAACTGATGGTCTTGTTCGTGGTATGGAAGCTGAGGACACTGGCTCACCGATCAAAGTTCCTGTAGGTCCGGAGACATTAGGTCGTGTCTTTAATGTTCTCGGTCGAACAGTTGATAAAAATCCTAAACCTGTAGGCAATAAAGAATTTTGGCCTATTCACAGACCGGCACCGAAATTTGATGAACAAGAGACTTCAACGCAAATTCTTGAAACCGGTATCAAAGTTGTTGATTTGATCGCTCCGTATTCTCGCGGTGGTAAGATCGGCTTATTCGGCGGTGCAGGTGTCGGCAAAACCGTTTTAATTATGGAACTCATTCATAACATTGCAACGGAGCATAGTGGTTATTCAGTTTTCTCCGGCGTTGGTGAACGTACTCGTGAAGGTAACGATCTCTGGTCCGAAATGACTGAATCCGGCGTTATTGATAAAACTGCACTTGTGTATGGTCAGATGAATGAGCCGCCGGGAGCTCGGCTGAGAGTTGGTTTAACTGGCTTGACTATGGCTGAATATTTCCGTGACGCTGAAGGTCGTGACGTTCTTCTGTTCATTGATAATATTTTCCGTTTCATTCAAGCCGGTTCAGAAGTGTCAGCTCTGCTCGGTCGTATGCCGTCCGCTGTTGGTTATCAGCCGACACTTACAACTGATATTGGTGCATTGCAAGAACGTATCACATCAACTAAGAAAGGATCAATTACTTCAGTTCAAGCTGTTTATGTTCCTGCTGATGACTTGACTGACCCGGCACCTGCAGGTACATTTACTCACTTAGACGCAACGACAGTTTTGAGTCGTCAGATCGCTGAGTTGGGAATTTATCCTGCAGTTGATCCGCTTGATTCTACTTCTCGTATTCTTGATCCTCACATTATCGGTGAAGATCATTATCAAGTTGCTCGCGGCGTTCAATCAGTTTTGCAGAAATATAAAGAGTTGCAAGATATTATTGCTATTCTTGGTATGGAAGAACTTAGTGACGATGATAAATTAACTGTCAGTCGTGCAAGAAAAATTCAACGTTTCTTGTCTCAACCGTTCGCAGTTGCTGAAGTCTTCACCGGTTCACCTGGAAAATATGTTCCACTCAAGGATACAATCAAAGGCTTTAAAGAAATTCTCGAAGGCAAGTATGACGATTTGCCTGAAGCTGCTTTCTATATGGTCGGCGGCATTGATGAGGCTGTAGCGAAAGCCAAGAAGATGAATTAATTGAGGTGATAACAATGGCAACTATTCAACTGCAAGTTGTTTCACCTGAAAGACTAGTCTGCGATAAAGAAATTGCAATGTTGATCGTCCGATCAACCGGCGGTGAACTCGGAATTTTACCACGACACGCTCCATTAGTTACCGGATTAATTCCTCACGCAATGAGAATTAAACTTGACGGGCAAGAGGAACAATTAATGGCGGTCGCCGGTGGATTAATGGAAGTCACTCCGAAAAAAATAACTGTTTTAGTCTCTGCTGCTGAAGAGCCGGAACAGATTGATGTCAATCGTGCACAAGCGGCTTATGCAAGAGCTAAGCAGAGAATTGAAGCATTCAAGCAAGCACCGACTCAACACGAAGACATTGATATTGATCGTGCTGAGGCAGCTTTAGCACGTGCAAAGGCTAGATTGATCGCAACTCGTACATCATTTAATTAAAACGTTTAGAAATAAAAAAATTTCCGTTGATCGAAAATGATCAGCGGATTTTTTTACAAATTTATGAAAAAATTTAAATTCAAATTTGGAGCGAGCAATGGGAATCGAACCCACCTATTCAGCTTGGGAAGCTGACATTCTACCGATGAATTATGCCCGCAATGTTAAACTAAAAAATTATTGTTGAAGAAGTTGCAAGACACTTGCACGATTTTGATTGTACATATTCGTTGAGAAAAGTGCAAGTTGTTCCTGCGTCTGCTGTGAACGAAGATTTGTAATTTCTCTTGCAATGTCAGCATCATTTATATTTGACAAGGCGTTTGTTTCATTCTCTTCCATAGTCATATAATTTTGTGCTTGAAATTCTAAACGTTGTTGTTGAGCACCGATCGTTGTAACTTCGTCAAGTGCCGCATCAAAAGCATTATTCTCTTGAGCGGCTGAAATAGTATCAGCGGACGCTTGAGCCGTATCCATTGCAGTACCGACTCTTTCAAGTGCGGATTGAATCGAATCATTATCATTGAGATCGATTGTAACATTGCCTTGATCGTCAGTAAGTCCTAAACCTCTGCTTGTCAAATTACCAACGTTGACATTTTCATAGCCGGTTATACCTGCAACAGTTATACTTCTTGAGCCGTCAAGAAGACGTTGACCATTGTATTGAACGCCTGCATTGTCGTCTATCTGACGGATCATTTGATTGATATTTTCTTGCAAAGCCGAACGATCAGAAGAATTATTAGTACCATTCGCCGCATTGATGAGATTTTCACGAATCGTAGCAAGAGCTTGAACAGTATTATTCGCAGCACCTGCCGCTGTCTGTAACATTGCATTTACATTTTGAGTATTTTGAATTGATTGCCCGGTACTTCTAATGTTATTCGACATACGTTGCGAAATAGCATATTCAGATGCACCTTGTGAGGCTGAAGAATATCTTGAGCCGCTTGCAATATGATTAATTGTATTTTGCGAAGCGTTATTAATACGATTGAGATTATTCAATCCAGGATTTACTCCATTAACTCCAACAGCCATGATAATCACCCTTTCAAGAAAGAAACAACTGATGAATCATTAACTTACTTTGAATTGATAATACAATATTTTTTTTGACTTTGCAAGAGGAATATTTAAATTTTTCTGCGAATCATAAAGAATCAAATTTAAATTAAGTGAGATGTTAAATGTGAAAATTGAAGTTATGAAAAATATTTTGAGTGAGAATGATAAAATTGCTGAGGAGAATAGAAAACTTTTCAACGATAAAAAAATTTTCGTGATCAATTTAATGGGATCGCCAGGAAGTGGTAAAACTTCATTGCTTGAGTTGACGCTCGCTAAACTCAAAGATGAAATTAAAATTGCTGTTATTGAAGGCGATCTTTTTACTGCTAAGGATGCAGAACGAATTGAAAATCACAATGTGCCGGTTGTTCAAATTAATACTGCCGGCGGTTGTCATCTTGATGCCGCGATGGTTAAACGTGCTATTGAATCGCTTGATCTTGATTCGCTTGATCTGATCATTGTTGAAAATGTTGGAAATCTTGTTTGTCCTGCTGAATTTGATGTCGGTGAAAATTGCAAAGTTGTTGTATTGTCAATCACTGAAGGTGATGATAAGCCGCTGAAATATCCGCTGATCTTTAAAGAATCCGCCGTTACAATTTTGAATAAAATCGATCTGCTTAAGTTTACAAATTTCAATCTCAATTCAGCCCGTGAAGATTTAACGACGATACATCCGAACATTAAAATTATCGAAACGTCTTGCACTAACTCTAATGGTATCGACGAATGGTGCAAATGGATCAAAAATTCTTTATAATAAATAAAAAATTCCGCTGATCAAAATCTTAAGATCAACGGAATATTTTTTTGTATCGATTTAAAAATTATTTCTTCTTTTTATAATTAGATTGAACAATTTGATTTGACTGATCAAAAGTATTTTTATTGAGATCAAGATCGCCGCTAATTAAATTAGAATCAGTTGAAAGAATTTCATTCAGATCATCAGTTGCAAAATTATCATCAGCAAACAATTTTTCACGATAGCCAACTGAATCAGACCATTTTTTGAAGTTCATTTCAACGCCGCTATCATTAACGACAGTAACAATTTCACTCTTGCCACCTTGAACTGTAATCTTTCCTTTGCCGACTGTGAGAATCAGATCATCATCTTTGTAACTTGCATCAGTAACGGCTGTCTTCTTTCCAAGACGAATAATATCACCGTCATTTGATGAATAGTCAGTGATAATATCATTACCATAGCCGGAAGTATAAACGAAGACATCAGAGCCATCACCGCCGGTTAAGGTATCATTCTTCTTGCCGCCGATCAACGTATTATCTAAAGAATTACCAATCAATGTGATTGCTTTTTGGCTACGATTTGAGGCATCGATTGTCTTGAAAGCACCAAAATTTTTCAAAGTATCGCCGGAATTATCATCAGCTACAAGAGTATCAGAATCATAAATCAACGAAGTCTTTAAATTATTATCATCAATGATCGTGATTTTTTTGTATGTTGTAGTAGTATTTCTTCCTGTAGAACTAATTTTAATTGCATTGTTGATAATTAAATTACCTTTGTTCGTCTTGAGAATAAGATTGGTTTTATTTTCGTCGATACTTGCTGATTTAAGAGATACGCCATCAAGTTTAATGACATCTTGTCCGGCTGTATAATCAGTGATCACATCATTACCGCCGCTGTAAACGAAAGTATCTTTACCTTTGCCGCCGGTTAATGTATCACTGGCTTTGCCGCCAATTAACGTGTTAGCTTTAGCATTTCCGATCAAAGCAACATTTGTAGTTCGATTAGATCCGTCAAGAGTAATAACAGTCGAATCATAAATAGCATTGATAGTTGAACCATCGCCGTCAACAATATTTAATTTATTAACTCCGAAAGTTTGTTTTGTGATATTTCCGCTACCATCAACGAAAATAACTTTCTTACCTTTTGCATTATTAACAACGATAGAACCTTCTTTAGAAGTCAGAGTTAAATTGTTGCCACTCAACGCCGCTTTAGAAATATCACCAGTAAGTGAAACGACATCGCCAACTGCATAATCAGTAATAATATCTTTACCGCCATTACTGACAAAAGTGTCATTTCCAGATCCACCTGTGAAATAATCATTTTTAGTGCTGCCGATAATTACATTGTCCTTTGAATTAGCAGTAATTTTAATTGCCTTCGTACGAGATGAAGCATCAATACCGATAACATCAGAATCAGTGACGTGATAAGGTGTTTTACTTGAATTATTGAGATAAATGTATTCAATATCGCCGACACTCGGTATAGTAGGATCATCAGGCTTATCAATAACAGATATAGTATCATCGCCAGACGGATCGTCACTACCGCCGCCACTGCCGGTTGAAGTACCAGTACCGCCGCTGCCGCCGGTTGAAGTATCAGTGCCACCGCTACCGCCAGATGAAGTATCAGTACCACCGCTACCGCCAGTTGAATCATCATCATCGTCGCCGTTGTTACCACCTTCGACAGTAACAATATTTAACTGCTTACCTTTTGCGCCAACAAGATACATTGATCCGGTGTCGACAGTGATAATTACATCATTGCTGTTAGTTGTACTTACTTTTGTTGAATAACTGCTGTTAGCAATTTGAATTTTGTCCGTTGAGTTATAGCCGTAAATGGTATCGTTTCCATCACCTTTGTTGTATTTAATAACATTATATGAACCATAAAGACTAATTGAATCATTATCAGCTCCGCCGCTGATTGTAACGTAGCTATTACTACTATAAATTGTGTCGTTACCTGTTCCGCCATTTATTACTGACAATGAAGAATCACGTGAACTAGCAACAAAATTGTTAATGTAATCGTTTCCGGCACCACTGTTTATTGTTACTTTGATTCCTGAACTTCGAATTGTATCGTCACCAGCACCACTATTAATTGTAGTATAATCAGAAATATTGTAAATTGAGTCCTTGCCAGCACCGCTGTTTATTTGAGCATAATTACCATAATTATTAATGGTGTCGTTGCCTGTTCCAGAATTTATTGTGAATTGATCATAATTATAACCACTAGTATAAAAGTAACCATTAGTAATTGAATTGTTACCATTTCCAGTATTTATTAAGACTTGATGACTATATTGATTATCGATTTTGTTATCGCCTTCACCACTATTTATCGTGACACCAGAAGAATAATTGTTGTAAATTGAATCGTTTCCTGCACCACTATTTATTGTGGAATAATTGGAATATTGATTTTTAATTGTATCGTCATGTTGACCGGCAGTTATCCAAGCATTTGATGAGGAATAATTATAAACATAATTCATACCGTCACCGGCATCTATTGTAACATATTTTCCATAATTGTTATTAATAGTATCGTTACCATCTCCACCAGATATTGAATTGTAGCCGGTAGAATTGCTACTATAAATGGAATCGTTACCTGCCGCGGCATTTATCGTAACTTTATAGGCTGTATTATTGATGGTATCAGCCGAACTAGTGCCATTAACTGTTTTTTCATTTGTCGAACTATTAATTTTGCCCATGTAAACTACAACCCGATTAAAATCGGGAGCTTTCAGCAAATAAGAGATTTACTGGGGCTGGTTTACGCAGCCTCTATCCCGTAAGACTTTAAGTCTACCGGCTTACTTTTGTGTTAAAGCGCAATGTGCGCATCATTTTT
>JAFUZV010000059.1 GCA_017476425.1 Selenomonadaceae bacterium | reverse complement strand
TTTAGCATTGTGCTATAATTTTGAAGATTATTTTTGTAGAAGGTGAAATTTTTGGGTGATTTATTTTTGATCGGATTGATCTTTTGTATGTTCGTTTACTCATTCTTTGATGAAATTTTTACTGAATGAGGTGAATTGTTTTGAAAATCAATTTGCCTGAAGATATTTTAAAAAAAGTTTTGAAACCTGCAAGATATACCGGCGGCGAGTTTAACGCAATTATCAAGGATCATTCAACTGTTGATTGTAAATTCGCTTTAGCATTGCCGGACGTTTATGAAGTTGGTATGTCGAATCTTGGACTTGCAATCCTCTACAACATTTTAAATAAGCGTAATGACACTGCTTGTGAAAGAGTTTATGCTCCGTGGATTGATATGGAAGATGAAATGCGTCAAAGGAAAATTCCATTGTTTGCACTTGAATCGAAAGAAGAGATCAAAAATTTTGATCTTCTCGGTTTCTCATTGCAATATGAAATGGTTTTTTCAAATGTCTTGAATATGATCGATCTTGCAGGAATTTCAATTAATGCAAGTGATCGAACTGATGATGAGCCTTTCATTGTTGGCGGCGGACCTTGCTGTTATAATGTTGAGCCGATCGCAAATTTTTTTGATTTCTTCATTATAGGTGAAGGTGAAGAAATTTTAAATGAAGTTGTTGACGAATTTATCAAATGGAAAAAGTCCGATCGTCCCGGCGGAAGAAATAATTTTTTAGAAAGACTTTTGAAAATTAACGGCGTATATGTTCCGAAATTTTATAAACCGATCTATTCTAATGCAGAATGTAGAATGCAGAATGCAGAATTTATTGGAATGAAACGACTCAACGCTAATGCAAAAGAAATTATTTTTAAAAGAGTCGTCAAAGATATGAATAAAGTTTCGTCGATTGAACGTCCGATTGTTCCATATCTTGATATTGTCCATAATCGAATAATGCTGGAACTTTTTAGAGGCTGCAGTCGCGGCTGTAGATTTTGTCAAGCCGGAATTTGTTATCGTCCGGCTCGTGAAAGAACTGAAGAGAATTTGCGATCAATGGCAAGAAATTTGATCGACGCTACGGGTTATGATGAAATTTCGTTGACTTCGTTATCAAGTGCAGATTATTCTTGTCTGCAACATCTTGTTGACGATCTTATAAATGATTTTCGTGATGAGAAAGTAAGTTTTTCACTGCCGTCATTGAGAATTGACAGTTTTTCGATCGATCTTGCACATAAATTACAACAAGTCAGAAAAAGCGGCTTGACATTTGCACCTGAAGCCGGTACTCAACGATTAAGAGACGTGATCAATAAAGGCGTTAATGAAGAGAATTTGATGACGGCTTGCGCAGCGGCTTTTGAGAAAGGCTGGAAGAGTGTCAAATTATATTTTATGATGGGCTTACCGACTGAAACTGACGAAGATATTATTGGAATTGCTGAACTTGCTAAAAAAGTTGTTAATCTTTACAAGCAGATCAAAAATCGCCGTGATGTCAAGGTTACAATCAGCGTTTCTTGTTTCGTTCCTAAACCTTTTACGCCGTTTCAATGGTTTGGTCAAATTTCGATTGAAGAATTTGAACGTCGTCAGCAGCTCTTGAAAGATCATATAACTGATCGGGCGATCACTTTTAATTATCACAATGCAAAGTTATCGATTTTAGAAGGTGTTATTGCTCGTGGCGATCGTCGACTTAATGAAGTGATTTATACTGCGTGGAAAAATGGCGCAAAATTTGATGGCTGGTCTGATCTTTTCAAATTTGACGTTTGGCAAAAGGCTTTTGAAATTTGCAATGTCGATATGAAATATTATAACGAACGTGAAAGAGATTTTTATGAGCCGCTTGCTTGGGATCATACTTCGCCGGGCGTTCGGAAAAATTTTTTGATCGACGAATGGAACAAAGCACTTAACGGAGAATTAACGCCGGATTGTCGGAGAACTCATTGCACCGGCTGCGGTATATGTCAAAATCTCGGTGTTAATGTGATTGACTATGCTGAATCACAAAATAAAATTCAACCTCAACAAAAAAATAATTACCAATTACCCATTACCAATTACCAATTAACTAAATACCGTGCGCAGATTCGTAAAGGTAAAGAAATTTCTGTTTTGAGTCATTTAGATTATATCGATCTTTATTCAAGAGCATTCAAACGATCAAAATTGCCGATCGCTTACAGCGAAGGATTTAATCCACATATAAAAATTTCATTTGCAACGGCTTTAGCTGTCGGAGTTACAAGCGACGCTGAATATATGGATTTTTCATTGAAAGAAGATTTGTCGACAGCAGAAGTTTTAAAGCGTTTGAATGATCATTTACCACACGGCGCAGAAGTTATCAGAATCAAAAAAATTCGTGGAAAAGTTCCTGCATTAATGGCGGCGGCTGATCTTACTACTTACAAAATAATTTTGCCGTTTAATGGAACTTTTGACGAAGCTAACGAATCGATCAAAAAATTCAATTCAAGTCAAGAAATAAATTTTACACGAATCACGCCGAAGAAGAGACAAGAGATCGAAGTGAAAAAATTTATTGCTAAGCCGATCGAATTTGAGATCAAAGAAAAATTTTTGATCTTGAATCTTGCAATAAAAATTACTCTGACGGGCAGCATTAAACCTTCTGAAATTGTTCACATTCTCCACGAAAATTTTGATCTCAATGTGAATGAAAATCTTGCTAAAATTCATCGAACAAGTTTAACCGGCGGTGGAAAAAATTTGCTTGATATTTAGAAAAAAATTTTTAAAAATCTCTTGACAAATTACAAATTATCTGATAATTTATACTCATCCTGATGAGAGAGGCGATGTACTATTGAAACAGGGTGAATCAAATTCGTAGGGCGATTGAAAATGTTGCTTTTTGAAGTTAAGAAAGTCCACGGAGATTTGAGCAAGTCGAAACAGATTGCTTGCATTGAATTTGATCGAAATAGATCGTTTAATTGTATCATGTGGTGATGATTAACATTTAATCAATCGTCTGAAGAAAGAGGTTTTATAGTGAACTCGGATTCAAATTAAAGCCGCTGTACTGTTTGAGAGTGCAGCGGTTTTAGCTTGCAAAAAATAAAAATTCCTACACTTTTAATTAAGTATAGGAAATTTTTTTATTTCAAGGCAAATTTAATTTCAACAGAGGCATTTCATCTTGAGATAATTTTTTGTCGTCCGGCGAAAGTTTTCCCCAAGAATGTTTAATGATCTCTGCATTGTGTTTTTTAGCCCACGTCAAAATCGATCTGTAAAATCTGCATTCGACACTGTTCGGCTTGAGATCAGATAACTTGATCGGTTGACCGCTTTTATCAGTCGAAAGTGTTCCCCATTGATCGTCAAGATCGATTCTCTCAGTAACTTGAACAGTCTCATCAATCAAATTGAATTGCAAATAATCAGCACGTCCAACTAATTTATCATAACCTTCAAGCGATTGCCTTTTCCAACGACGCTTTGAAACAACGTCTTCAATTTGAACTTCGTCATAAATGCAGACAGTCGGAACGATCAGCACGTCAAGATTAATAAATCCTTCGTCGCTGACTTCGTAATTTATTTGACGGTGATTAAAATAATAATTTGCACGATCCGTTGATTGAACCCACGTATAAATATCTTCAGGCACGTGTTGAAGATCAGCAACCGTTTCAATTTCTTCTTCGTCAATTTCAATTTCTTCAACTTGTTCATCAACTTCATCTGCAAAAGTAATTTGTGGTGTCAAAAAAAATATTCCGGCAGTCATCAGACTTAAAAGAATTTTCTTTGCATTAATCATAGCATTTCTCCACTTCAAATTAATTTAGATATTGTACATTGTGTCAATTTCAAATGGCGTTTCTTGATAAACATAATAATTTAACCAATTAGCAAACAACAAATGAGCAACTGATCGCCATCGAACAATCGGCGGCTTAGTCGGATCATCATTTGGAAAATAATTTTGTGGAATTTTTGGATTTAAACCGGCTTTCATATCTCGTTCATATTCTTGTTTAAGTGTCCAAGGATCATATTCAGCGTGACCGGTTATAAAAAATTGTCGTCGATCAAGATTAGCGATTATATAAATGCCTGCGTCACCTTCAGCTTCAGCCAAAATTTTTAACTCTGAAACTTTTTCAATATCAGATTTAATTTCTTCAGTATTCCTTGAATGAGGCACATAAAATTCATCGTCGAATCCACGAAATAATTTTTCGTGTTGAACGCATAAATGATGCTTATAAACGCCGGAAATTTTTTTATCAAGAATATATTTCGGCACGCCATAATGATAATATAAACCGGCTTGAGCACCCCAACAAATATGAAATGTCGAATAAACGTGTGTCTTTGACCATTCCATAATTTCTGCAACTTCTTGCCAATAAGCAACTTCTTCAAAATCCATAAATTCAACCGGCGCACCGGTAATTATAAAACCGTCATAATTTTTCTTGCGGACATCTTCAAACGTTCCATAAAATTCCGTTAAATAATCTTGCGGCGTATGTGTCGGAACATATGATTTAGTGTAAATAAAATCTACTTCGACTTGCAGCGGCGTATTACCTAAAAGTCTCAATAGCTGCGTTTCAGTTATATGTTTGATCGGCATTAAATTCAAAATTAAAATTCTCAACGGTCTTATATCTTGTGAATAAGCTCGATCAGCGTCCATCACAAAAATATTTTCGTGTTCTAATATATGTGTTGCAGGCAAATTGTTAGGTATTTTTATAGGCATAGACTCACCACCTTGAATTAATGTAGAATGCAGAATGTAGAATTAAGAATTAAAATAATTTGCATTCTACATTCTTAATTCTGAATTAAATTAGTCAATCGAATATCTGCTAACCCAATTTGAATATCCTTTAGCAAAAGCACGAAGTCTAACAAGTCCTTTATATTCCGGAGCATCTCCACGAATCATTTTATAAGCTCCGCCGTTTTCATCTTCTAAAGTATTCCAGCCGGCACTTTGTGGAGTCCAAACATCACCTGTACTGATCTTTTCTGTACCTTGCGATAAATTCACAGCCTTTTTCATAAAACGAATTTCAATAACTTTACCTTCTGCATTCTTCGTTTCTTGCCATTCCCAAAGAATCAAATTTGATCCTTTAAGTCTCATTGTCGTTGTATCAGCTGTGACCGTTGTAGTATTGCCATTTTCGTCCGTTGCATTCCATAAATCGATCCAACGATCTTTAGCATTCTTGCGATCCATTTCACCATTTCTGAAAACTTCATCAACGATCGCCGCATAAAAAACTTCATCAAAAGATTGTACATTAATTTCTTTGATCTTCTCATCAGTGGTTGACCAAGTGAGTTTTCCGTTAGCATCATAAAAATCTTCACGTGCATATTGAATCGTTCTGTTTTGTGGATTAATTCGCAAAAGTGCTAAGCTGTAAGATAACATTTGCGGATCAGTAAGAATCGATCTGAGATCGTAATTATCGATCGTCAACATTGCGCCTTCATAAGTGTAAGTTGTCTTTGTCCACGCCTCAATTTCAGTTGGAATTTCTTTTCCGTCAGCAGTAGTAACTTTCTTGACGACTTTAACTGATCCGGGTTCAAAAAATTTTCCATATT
The DNA here is from genome assembly GCA_017476425.1 of Selenomonadaceae bacterium. GTDB lineage: Bacteria > Bacillota > Negativicutes > Selenomonadales > Selenomonadaceae > Quinella. The sequence goes on along the minus strand of JAFUZV010000059.1, from coordinate 6,386 downwards.
TATCATCAGCCGAAAGAAAATACCAGTTTGAATCCGTCTGCGCAGCTGAAATATTTTTATTATTTGCAGGAGCCGCTTCAGCATTTATCAGCGGAAATGAAATTGTCAATGCACTAAGAATTAATCCTGCGGCTAAAAATTTTTTATTTATGTTCATCTTTAATCACCTCGTTTAAGTAGTTTTTGAAAATTTTTTGTTAAGCAGCGGCTTTCATTGAATCAACCGGCAAATTATCATAAGCCTTGATCGCCTCTGAAAATCTCTGTTGCAGATCACTCAATTTATAAAGTCCATCAATATTTTGTTCAAGACCTTTCAATTTGATCTGATAATTCATCGGCGGATTTTTCAAAGTAAGCATTGATCTTTCTCTTAATTGTTTCGTTGTTTGATAGACAAGACTTAATGATACATACATTTCGCCGTCTCGACCTTGCCATTTTTGAATCACTAATTTTGATCCGATCGGCGTTTTCTTCTCAATGCTTTCCGGCAATTCGTATTCTTCAACGTCAAGAGCCGCTAAAACGCTTGCAATATTTGAATCGTGACCACAAAGAAAAGTAAATTTGCGATCGTTTAACTTAAGTTCATCACTCATCAACTTCAGCAATGGATTAGCAACATTGACGGCAATGATCGGCGCACCTATGATCGTGTCAATGTAATAATCTTTGACTTTAGCAATTTGTTCCCATTGAAAAGAATTTATTTTGTGATTGAAAGCGGCTTTATAAGCTGATTCTTCTTCATAACATTGAAGCGTCAACGAATCACTTGCAAGGAAAAATGTCAACATTGCTCCGGTCAAATTAGGTTCTTTATCAAGTTCCAAAATTATTTGCGAATCTTCAACGGGTAATTTAGTAATATTTCTATCTTTAGCATATTTCGATTTTTTGAAGTCAAGCACATTTTCGATCAATGAATATTCTCTTTGAAGATTTTCATTTATACCTTGTAGTCCTTTATTGCCGCATCTTTCAAAAATTTGTTTTAACGCCTCATTACGAAAATTTTCACTGATAAACGTCAGCTTAGGTGTAAATACAGGATCCATTTTACTTGGTGAAAATTTATGTTCAATTCTTACGTTAGCAACCGGCAGCATTCCGCTTGAAAAATATTGTGCCGTTGCGATCGTCCTCTGCATTGAATTTGCGTAAAATCTAAATTCGCCTTCAGCAGGAATATAATTTTCAGTCATTAAGCCTTCACTGACAAGCCATTTACGAAAATATTGACCCATAAGCGTTTCAAGTTCACCGCCACGCAATGACAATTCACTTGGTGAACTTGTCCATTCAAACCATTTATGCGGAGTGATCTCTGAAAGAATTGATCCATTACCGGACAGCGGCGATCTGATATTATGTCGGCTTAAAATTACCATCTCTTTGAGTTGATAATATTTATTCGGATCGTTAATTTCTTCTGCTTGAGTTTTCACCGTCAAAAGAAAAATTATCAAGCTAATCATTAACAAAATTTTTTTCAATCTTAACACCTCATTAAAAAATTCATTTGATCGCCTCAATAATTTTTTCACGAAGTTCATCAATTCCGATCATTTCCTTAGCACTGACTCTGATCGGCTCTTTTCCTGATGCCTCACGAATTGCCGCCGCTAAAAGTTTTCCTTGATCCGGCAATTTATCAATCTGACTGACGATCGGAATTACAACTATATTTGATCGCGTCAATCTATTCATCCACGCTAATTCTAATTCAATCGAATCATTTGCGATCAACATCAATGCAATATTAATTTCTTCTGCCGCCGTTTGAGTCTTATTAACTCGTTTTTTTTCAGCGTCAAGACCAACTGTATCAACGATTGTAACTGCGCCAACGCCTTTAATGTCCATCGCTTTATAAGTTGTCTCTTTCGTTTCGGAAACTTCGGCGGCATCTTCACCGAGCAATACATTAATCAGCGCAGATTTTCCACTGCTACGCTTTCCAAAAATTCCGATCTTCAAATTTTTTAATTGCATTCGATCATTGCTTGACATATGATCACTTCCTCACGAATAATTTTAAATCATAATATCATATTTATCTGAAATTTAAATATATTGATCGCGTTGAAAAAAATCTTTTTGATCGAAATGTTTTTTGAAAAAATTTTTTATCCAACGTCAACAAATTCACGTTGACGATCTTTAAAACGCAACATTTTTTTATAGCCGAAACTTTTAACGTAGTCGATCGCTTCGTCACAAAAATTTCCACAGTCTTCCGGCTTATGAGCATCTGAAGAAATGATCAGCGGCAATTCATATTCAGCAGCGATTTTCATAAACGCCGGATAAGGTGAAATTTCTTTGATCGGATAACGATAACGTGTCCCGGTATTCACGTCGATCGCCATATTTGCAGACTTCAAAGCCTTTGCAACTCTTTCAAGATAATTAGTTACGTCGAACTTAGGAATATTTTTGAAAAGTCGAATGTTAAACGGATGACCAAGCACATCATAAATTTTTGAGGCGGCGAGCTTTTCAACTTCTTCAGTGTACCATTCATAAATTTCTTTTAAGTCGTGATTGTTCCATTCGTCTTTGATCTCTGAAGAATCATAAGCCCAGCCGTGAAGAAAATGAACTGAACCGATCACATAATCGAAATTGTAAGAGTCAAGAATTTTTTTAACAGCGTCTTGATCTTGAAAGTTGCAGACTTCGATCCCGGTTTTGATCGAATGATTTTTTTTGAGTTGCTCCATAAAATTGAAATAATCTTCAAGTGTATGCTTGAATTTATTTTTTTTGAGCCATTTTTGTTGAAACGATCCAACGAATGAATCATCAAGAATCAGATCATTGTAGTAAAGCTGCTTGAACTCCGGAAAAGTATGAGAATGCTCTGTAATTCCGATCTCATCAATACCACGACGATCGGCAGCGTCAAAAAATCCTTGAACCCAATTTAAATCATAATCGCCGTATTCAAAGTGCATATGATAATCAATCTTCATAATTAAACCTCCAAAAAATTTTTTGCCGTGAAAATTTTCTAATATGCTTTGAATTTTGTCAAGAGTTTAAGATTTGTTTATAAATTTCCTATTAAATCCAACAAAATAAGAATCATTAAAGACGAAAATAATAATAAATTCCTATTGCAAAAGTGAAATATATATGATAAACTGCGAAACGTCGACAGGGAAGTTGACAGACGCAAGTCAAGCCGCAGCGTTACAGTTGTAGTTTAGAAGTAAAATTTTAGACACTGCATTTGAAAGGAGAAATCCAAAATGAAATTCAAATATAAAAAAATTAAAAATGAAAATAAAAATTATATTGTCAACGACAATAAAAATAATTTTAACGAAGAAGAAGACCTTGCAAAATATGGTGCAGTCGTATCATTCATTCTTGTTGCTAAAGGCGTTCTTGGCTTCAGAGAATGCGCTCATATCGTTAGAATTGCTGAAGAGACAGGCTGCTTGATCAGATTGATCAGCGGCAAGAAGATCGGAACAACTAAAAGTATTCTTTCACTAGTCAATCTTGAGATCGTTCCTAATAAAAGTTTAGTGCTTTCAATTCACGGTGCAAAGAATGAAGAAGCATTTCGTGAAGTTGTCAAGGTTATTAATGGTGAAACGGATTCAAATGATGCTTAACGTTATTGATCATTAAAAATCATTTCGATCAAAAAAAATCTCTTGTTCTTAACAAGAGAATTAATAATGTTTATTTTGTATGCCGCCTGTATGACGGCTTTTTTCTTATTTATATTAATAATTTTATTGCTAAACAAAAAATATACTTGTCATTAAAAAAATTTTTTGTTAAAATAGTTTAAGTTGACTCATAAATAAAAATTTTTTAGGAGATGACTATTTTGAAAAAAAAGATGGCTGCTTTGATTTGTGGTGCATTGATGGCGGTGTCTTCAGTCAGCTTTGCAACCGTCCGTGCTGATCAAGTTATGCTCGGTGATCTTCAACCTAATATGAAGATCAGCCAAGTTAAAGAAATTTACGGTGAGCCGCTTCAAGTTGTTGGTGACAAGTGGATTTATAAAGGATTCTATATTGAAACTAACGATCGCGGCACTCGTGTTGAAGAAATTGCAACTGAAGACAGCGGCTTTGCAACTCAAGACGGCATTATTGTTGGAATGAGTGAAGATGTCCTTAACGACAAAATTACTAATTATGGAAAAGCCGACAAAATGGAAATTGAAGGCAACGAGAAAGAATATACCTACTACAGCTCTGACTACAAATACAAAATGGAATTTAAAGTTGTAAATGGCATCATCAGAAAAATTTCTTGTGAACTTCGTTAATTAAAAATTTGTAAAATAAAAACCGTCTCCAAAACTTTTGGCAAGACGGTTATTTTTTTGAAAAAATTTATTTTCTACGTAATGATTTTGGCTTTGAAAAAATTTCTGCTAAGATCATTGCATTCATTGCCTCTGAATGTGAAAAATTTAACGGCGAATCATTTTTTGATCGAGATTCTGATCGAAATTCTTCTTGAGAAATTTTTTTTGCGGCGGATAATTTCTGCTTTAAAAATTCTCGTTGTTGATTGGCTTCTTCCGCTGCGTCAATTACTCTAACAATTTCAGTTGACATCGGCAAAGGCTGAACATTTGGATCATTTGCAAGCGTTGGAATTTCAAAAGTTGGTGATTCTGATTCTTGCTGAATTTCGTCTGATTGAGTTGTCGGCGGCAAATTTTTCTTCTTACGGCTACCACTAACAAAAGCGATAATCAGCCACATAAAAAACAAAAATTCAAAAATTGTATCCATAATATCACCGGCTTTCTAATTCAGAATTAAGAATTATTTTTGTTGATCATCTTGTTTTTTAAATTTCAAAATTTTTGAGTTTAGAAGCTAAAGCAATAGCATTGGCATTGCGTTGAGCATTTAACTTAAAATTTCCTCATGGACGGCGATGACACCGGCATAAGCTAAATAATTAGCAAATTCTTTATTTATCCAGTAAGCAAATTTACCATTAACAGGATGGAGATCACGAGTAGATATAAAATTGCCGGTAAAAGTATGATGGGAAATCTTAACCTTAGATTTAGATTTCCCGTCTTTATCTTTATAACTGCCAACAAAAATAAGTTTATCGTCTTCTCTTTCCATAATGTCTTCCTGCCATTGAATTTCGGCATAAACAACATAGAAAGCATTTTACGCATACTTTCGGTGGCTATCTGCTTATCTTTAAGGCTACAAGCCTTCATAAAATCCTCAATATTCCATTCCATAAAGCGAGCTTCTTCTATTTCGGCATTACGTCCAAGTCTTTGAGTAAAATTACCAGTTTTACTATCAACATAAAGTTTAAAGAGAGGTTCTTCAGGTTTTGATTTAGGGGGTCTACCCATTTTTTAGGAATTTTTTCTTGGGCGACCACGCTTTTTTTGTAAGGTTGTTATTATTCGTTGGAACGTTAATATCTTTCGTTTTAAGGAGATTTTGTGCTCTTGCTCTTAATTTGCGTTCCTCAATAAATTTTTGAATGTCTTTTTCACTATAATACTTATATCCAGTGGGGTTAATATAGCTTGGTTTAAAAATACCACTTTTATTTCATCTACTTAAAGTTGCTTGGTTTATGTTTAATAGTCTAGCTGTTTCACCGCTCGTAAGATATTTTCATTCATAATCATCACTTATTATAGCATAAAAAATATTTAACCTTTGCAATCTTTTTTAATATTTGCAACCTTTGCATGCAAAGCAACTTTATTATAAAAAATAAATGTTGATTTGTCAAGGTTTATTTGCTTATTGCAAAGGTTACAAAGGCTTTTTTGAAAATGAACTGAAAGTCGAATTTTCGGCGTAACTAAGCCTTCCGTGATACGCCTACTTTTTAACCAAAGATTTTTTTGAGGGCGTGGTGACGTGGCTGAGAGGCTCTCCAATTTTTCAAGGCAGTCTCAAGAACATGCTGACTCTGCCAAACACTAAGAAAGGCAAATGTTAGACTGAGAGTCGAGAAGCAAGTCGATGCCTAAAGAATACCAAAGTAAAAGCAATGTATAGTGAAGAAATGTTAATGGAGATACGAAGTAGAAGGAGAGAACTCTATCCAAGAGATAAGCATAATGGGGGTATCTAATATGTGGAAATGGAAGTGGAAAAAATGGAATAGGAGGATTATAGAAGAATTTCTGTCCATTTGGATTATATCAAAATCTTTTTGATTCTAATATCTTAATTTTACTTTATTATAACAGTGAGGTATCTCATTTGAGCCCTTCTCGATTTAAAAGACAGTTTTTTCTCAAAAAAACAAGTAAATCATAGAAATAATTCAAATATTAAAAGAATGCTCAAAAACAAAGGAGGACCTCATCTTTTTGTTGAAGTTGTTTCAGAGCGGCTTTGAGCTTA
>JAFUZV010000058.1 GCA_017476425.1 Selenomonadaceae bacterium | reverse complement strand
GACGGGCAAAATTTCATTTTTATGATCGGCAATAATTTTTAAATTGTGATCAATCGGATCATTAATATCAAGCCAGACAATTTGAGTTCGTGGAGTCATAAGAGAATAAGCAGTTTCATCACCTAATTGAAAAATTCTATCAACAAGTGCTTGTTCTTCACGTTTAAAAGTTCCATCTTCACGACCTTGTTCGATCAAGTCTTTTACTTCGTCTTCAGTTACAGTATCTTCAGGCTCTTCATTCATTCCAAACAATGACATTATACCCGCAGAAACATTTTTCATAATGAAGATCAACGGACTCATTAAAATCGAAATTATTTTTATACTTCGATAATATTCAATAAAAAATTTTTCCGGCGATAGACGAGCAATTCGACTAGGCAAAAATTCGCCGAAAAGGATCATTATTAAAGTTACAAGCACAGAGGCGATCAAAGCGGCTAAAAATGTGCTGAAATATGGCAAGACTACAAGCGCAGTTAAAATTGCGATCAAACTTGCAAAAATTTCGGTGAAAGTCAAGCCGATCTGCGCAGCCGTTAAAAATCTTTCCGGCGATTCTAAAGCATTCAAAATTTCTCTGTCGTAAGTTAATTTTTCTAATCTACTCTTGTGACTTTCCATTAACGACGTTTCAACTAAAGTAAAATAGCCGCTCATTATCACTAAAATAAAAATCAGTGAGAGCGGCAAGCCTATATTATCCAAAAATGTCTCACTTCCTCAAAAAAATTTTTTAAAATTATTTCTGCGAATTATAACATTGCATTTGATAAAGCGTCAAGCCGTGAAAATTTTTGTATACATAATTCAATTTGTTATTAAATTTTAAAAGTGATAAAATAGCAAAGTTTTTTGAAAAAAATTTTTTCGTGAGGTGAAATTTAATTTGAAAATAGCACTTTTGATTGTATATTTCGCCGTGCTGATCGGAATAGGTTTATATTGTCGAAAGCACGCAACGAATGTTGATGGATTTGTACTCGGCGGACGAAGTGTCGGACCGTGGTTGACTGCTTTTGCTTATGGAACAAGTTATTTTTCAGCAGTTGTCTTTGTCGGTTACGCTGGACAATTTGGCTGGAAATATGGAATTGCGGCGACTTGGGCAGGTATCGGCAATGCACTTATCGGCTCGTTAATGGCGTGGTTTATTCTCGGTCGTCGTACAAGAATTATGAGTCAACATTTAGATTCAGCAACGATGCCACAATTTTTTGGCAAGCGTTTTGGTTCAGAAGCTCTTAAAATTGGCGCGTCGATAATAATTTTTATTTTTATGATTCCTTACACTGCATCGCTTTATAATGGTTTAAGTCGTTTATTCGGAATGGCTTTTGATATTGATTATTCCGTTTGCGTGATCGTTATGGCGGTTTTGACTGCAATTTATGTTATCGCCGGCGGTTATATGGCAACGGCAATTAATGATTTCATTCAAGGCGTAATTATGCTTGTAGGAATTTCAGCGGTAATTTATGCAGTGCTTGAGTCAAAAGGCGGCTTTATGTCATCACTTGACGGACTTGCAAGGATAACTGACGAAAGTGTAACGACAACACCGGGAATTTTTTCGTCATTCTTCGGTCCGGATCCGCTGAATTTATTATTCGTTGTAATTTTGACTTCTCTCGGCACTTGGGGACTTCCTCAAATGGTACAAAAATTTTATGCAATAAAAAATGAGCAAGCGATCCAAAAAGGCACGATCATTTCAACATTATTTGCATTAGTTGTCGCCGGTGGCTGTTACTTTTTAGGCGGCTTCGGAAGATTATTTTCTGATCAGATCGATATTAAAGCAAATGGTTTTGATTCAATTATTCCGACAATGTTATCAGGCTTGAGTGACGGAATGATCGCTTTGATCGTGATTTTAGTTTTATCAGCGTCAATGTCAACGCTTTCATCATTAGTTATCGCCTCAAGTTCAACGTTGACGATCGATTTGATCGCAAGTAAATTTGAAATGAGCGAATCAAAACAAGTTTTTTTAATGAGAATTTTGATTGTTGTCTTCATTGCGATTTCTGCAGTGTTAGCACTCATTCAATATAAAAGTTCCGTTAATTTCATAGCGCAGTTGATGGGAATATCTTGGGGTGCAATGGCAGGATCATTTCTTGCGCCGTTTATGTATTCACTTTACTCAAGAAATGTTACAACGGCGGCTTGTTGGGTATGTTTCATTTTCAGCACCGTTTTAATGACAGCGAATATGTTAATTCGTCCGATGTTCCCGGCAATAATGCAGTCACCGATCAACGCCGGATCGATCGCAATGATCGCAGGATTAATAATTGTTCCGTTAGTTAGTGCGATCACTTCAAAGCCGGATAAAATTCTTATTGATCACGCTTTCGCCGCTTATGATCGAACGACTGTAGTTCCTCAAAGTGTTGCACTCGGAAAAAAATAATTTTTTAAAAAGTTTTCAAGCAAAAAAAATTTTCCTCAACAAATTGCATTGAGGAATTTTTTTTATGAATTAATTATAATTGCTTTAAAAATATTTTATTGATCAACTCGTTTAATATCTGCGCCTAAGCTGATCAATTTTCCAACAAGATTATCATAACCGCGATCAATATGATGAATGTAACCGATCTGCGTTTCACCTTCAGCAACTAAACCGGCTAAAACGATCGCTGCACCGGCTCTAAGATCAGTTGCTTTGACTTGACAGCCTGTTAAAATATCAACGCCGTGAACAACTGAAGTTCGTCCGTCAATTTTGATTTTTGCGCCCATTCGTCTAAGTTCATCAACGTGCATAAATCGATTTTCAAAAACCGTTTCAGTTACAACACTTGTACCTTCAGAGATCGTCAGCATTGCCATAAATTGCGCCTGCATATCAGTCGGAAAACCTGGATAAGGTAAAGTTTTAATATCAACGGCTTTCGGTCTATGATCACAAGTAACACGAATACCTTCAACGTCTTCAATCACAGTAACGCCGGCTTCTTTGAGTTTTGCAATAACCGGCTTAATATGTTCGCTGATAGCGTTTTCAATGTAAACGTCGCCACGAGTCATAGCGGCGGCGATCATATAAGTACCGGCTTCAATTCGATCCGGAATGATCGTATAATCGTGAGCGATCAATTTTTTTGATCCTTCAACTTTGATAACATTAGTTCCTGCGCCTCTGATTTTTGCACCCATAATATTTAAATAATTTGCAAGGTCGACGATCTCCGGCTCTTGTGCAGGATTTTCAATCACGCTTTGACCTTCAGCCATAGCTGCCGCCATCAAAATATTTTCAGTTGCTCCGACGCTTGGAAAGTCAAGATAAATTCTTGCGCCTTTTAAACCGTTCGGAGCTTTTGCTTCAATATAACCGTGACCGATCGAAATTTCTGCGCCGAGTGCCTCAAAACCTTTTAAATGAAGATCGATCGGACGAGTACCGATCGCACAACCGCCGGGCAATGAAATTTTCGCTTCACCGAGTCTTGCAAGTAATGGACCCATAATCAAAAATGATGCACGCATTTTTCTAACGAGATCATAAGGCGCAGTTATATTTTCGATCTTCGTTGCGTCGACATATAATTTACCTTCGTTCTTATCGTGATTAACCTTAACGCCTAATGTTCTGAGGACTTCGCTAATAGTTGCTACGTCGTCGAGATTAGGCACTTCATCTAAACAAGTCTCTTTATCTTGACCAAGAAGTGTAGCGGCGATAACCGGCAAAACTGCATTCTTTGCCCCGCTGATCTTAACATTTCCAACAAGTCTTTTTCCACCATTTATAATAAGTTTTTCCAAACTCTTCACTCCTAAATTAATGTAGAATGTAGAATGCAGAATGTAGAATTAATTATTCCTCAGCCTTCAGCCCTAAGACCTCAGCCCTAATTCTGCATTCTTAATTCTTAATTCTACATTAAATTTTCTCTACTTCGATAGTTGTATGAATTACGTTATCAATTATATAATTCGTGTCGACTTTAGTTTCTTTCGGAGTATTTGCCTTCTTGCCAGCTTTCAAGGCTTTTTCTTGTGCCTTCTTAGCACGAGCAATTTCGCGTTTAAGTTCACGATCGCTTTTCGGCTCCGCTACTCCACCAGGTTCAACAACAATTTGATTATTTCTGCCGCTGTTAATAAGTTCGTTGATCTTGTCATTATAATTTTTAGCAGCGTCGTTATTTTCAGTACTGGTTATAAGTCCTGAATTTGCTAAGGCTTGAGAAACCGGAATAAGTGCACCGCCGTGAAGGTCTAAAGTCAAAGGACCTTCTTTCATTGTTACCGGCACAGTATAAGAAATTTTTAATGTCTCATTCTTTTTGCGATAAGGCTGTAACGTCACATTTAATTCAATCGTTTCGCCGGGCTTAACTTTAGTCTTATTCGGAACTGCTGACACTAATGAAGCCGTGCGACGTTCATTATCAAAAGTCATATCAACATCAATGCTGAAAATGTCCGATTCTTGAGTAGTATTGGAGCAAACGAGATTTAACGCCTGCAACAATTCGATAACGGCAACTTGACCAACGTCCGTAGCATTATAAAAAGTGTTTTTACGTTCGATCTTGCCGCTTGAAATTGCATTCGTCTTGATAGAAAAATTCACATCAACTGTACTTTCTGAAAGTGAATCAGTTGTCCTTGAAAGTGCAGTATAAGCGATCGCCGCGCCGAGTTTTGGAATAAAAGTTTCATTGTAAGCCATCAATGAATTATACGTCTCACTTTTGCCTAAAACTTTATCAGTAATTTTTACATTGATTGGAACGACAGAAGGAAATTTGCCTATAATTCCTGCAACACCGGTATCACGATCTTGATTAATTCTACCGATAATATTTCCGACATTTGCAATTTTAACACCTAAACCATTTGCACCGCTAATAGTTCCTATAACGGATGCATCAGTCATAAAGAAATTAACATTTCCTGTATGAGTGAATGAATGACCGAAGCCGAGAATTTTTTTACCATCAACCGCTGTTATAGTGCCGATTGCACCAACGGAAAAATCACCGCAGATAATTGCAACACCAACAGCTGATCCCGGTTCAAGCGTAGCATTATAATTTACATTACTCTTACCAGTTGTTGAATTTGATATTAAAAGTTCCTTTAAACCTAATTCATTTGAAAGAAATTGTAAACCTCTGCTGTCAAAACCATCAACAAACAACGATGAATTTTTTGACTCAGGTTTAGGAGTTTCAACCGGCAATTTATCTTCAACAGGTTCATCTTTCTTGACAGGCTGATCTTTCTTTTTAGATTTATCAGATTTTGATTTTTTATCTGTTTTGGATTTATTATCAGATTTTTTATCGGACTTCTTATCAGACTTATCATTTTTGGATTTCTTGTCGACTTTTTCAGATTTAGATTTATCTTTATCCTTATCCTTATCCTTATCCT
>JAFUZV010000057.1 GCA_017476425.1 Selenomonadaceae bacterium | reverse complement strand
TCTTGCACGGCTTGCCAACCGATCTCTAAAAGATAATTGAATTTCGGCAATTTCTTTAATCTTACAAGGTGCTTTTGCAATTTATTCTTTTTAAGGTACTTTTTGAAAATTTGATAATAACGTTTATGGAGAGCAATGCAATGATTGTAGATCAAACCGGCGGCGTTAATCTGCTTATGAAGTTTATGATACCGCTCTGATTTGTAGAGTTTAAAGCAGAAAGTTTTCATTGCACTCACCTCAGATTATTTGACAATTCATTTTGCGCCGTTTCATCCCCATAGATGAATCAAGGGGCTTTCACGGCGCATTTTCGGTAAAGACCATATAAATGCTATGGGACACGTTTGCCATAAATTACTTTCCATTATATTTTCGCTGTTCTACATGATAATAAACCTTACAATTTAACTTGCTTTTTATAGCTGGTCTTTCAAAGTTTACAAAACAATTTTTAATTCTTCTTTGATCTGTTCAGCGTCGCAATTTAAAATTAATTCTTTTGGATAATCGATCTCATTCAACAATTCAATAGCCAACGGAAATTTTCCGACTCTGCTGCTGAAATGTGCATCAGATGCTAAATAGATTCTACAATTATTATCAAGTGCCCGCCTAATCCAATAATTGATCCTTACTTCATTGCCATCATCATTATTTCTGATTGAAGATTCATTGACTTCTAAAAAAATATTATTCAACTTCGCAAGCTCAATTATTGTATCGAAAAAATTTTTAATCTCATCATCTAAATTTTCACCGTGAGAATAATTATCAATTTTATGCAATTCTCTTTCAATATGTGCAAAAGCATTATGCATTCTCGCTGATTTTTCAAATTCATTGATCAGATCATTCAAAGTTAATTCACTTATTTTCAGCTTAAAACCGTGCAAGCCGATAGGTCGCCAGCGAAGTTTCATTAACTTTTCACGTTTAGTTAATTCTTGTGCGATATTAAATTCTGCGCCGCCGATCACATAAACTTGATTTTCTTCATAATTGCTGTTGATCTCTTTCTCAAGATATTTACAGCGTGTCGCCTCATTCTTGATCGCTAATTCAGTGCCGTCGTTATAAATATGATCCGTTATCGCAAGAAATTTTAAATTCATCTTGCAAGCAGCGGCGATATTTTCTTGAATCGTTGAATAACCGTGCTTTGAAAATATTGTATGCGTGTGAAGATCAGCTATAATATCACTTTGCTTAATCATTTGCCTCACCGACTTTCTAATTGGTAATGGGTAATGGGTAATGTGTAATTAGGACTTTTGATTTTAATTACCCATTGCCCATTAGTCATTGCCCATTAATAACAGTACGAATTGGGAACGGAATTTCAATGCCTTCTTGTCGATAACGTTTAGTTATTTCTTTGATAAATTCGTGTTTAAGAACGTATTGTAAATTAAATTGTGTTGCGTGTAAAATTGCGTTGAAGTCGATCGACGAATCGCCGAAAGTGTGAAATCTCACGGCAGGACAAAGCGGATTTCTATCAACGCCTTCATTATCCCAATTAGGCACATAGCCGTCAACTCTTTGCATAACTTCACGAGCAACTTCAACAGTTACACGTTCAACTTGTTCAAGATCGCTGTCATAACTTACACCGATCGGAATTGCAATTACAATATCATCACGCGGCTTAGAAAAATTTGTTGAAATTGATCCGGCGATCGTCTTATTCGGAATGACGACAACTGATCCACCGGCTGCCGGCATTATCGTTGTAAATCGCCAGTTAATATCAGTAACTCGACCTTCATCACCCGTTGAAAGTTTTATATAATCGTTGACTCTCATTTGTTTTGAAAGAATGAGCTGCAAGCCGCTGAAAATATTTGCAAGCGTCTCTTGTAAACCGAGTGCAACCGCCATACCACCAACACCCATTGCAGTCAAGATCGGCGCAACTGAGATACCGCAGTATTGCAAAATTATCAATGCACCGGACGCATAAATAACAGTTTTGAAAATCGTATCAAGCAATGTACTTTGTGAAGCGTTGCCTGCGCTGGAAAGTTTCATTGCAACAATTCCGCTAAGTGTTCTTTCTAAAACTCTTGTGAGTGTGAAGACGATAACACTAAACAAGAAGTAAGAAAAAGTTCTTGCAAGCCCTGCCGGTAAATTACTTGTGTTGACGATCCAATAAAGTCCGGTCATTAAACAAAAGTTGATCGGAATGCCGCGCATAGCTCGGAAAAAAATCGATTTTATATCAAGATTAAACTGATCAACTTTTAAATGTCGATCAATTTTCTGTTCAAGTACACGATTTAAAGCAATACCGATCGACAAAGCGACGGCTAAAATACAAGCAGGCACGATCAAAAGTTCAGAAAGATGCGCCCAATTAATTGAAAAAATATCTGACAATTAAAATTTCCTCCTCAATGATTTTAAATATTTTAATTTGATCTTGCTATTGACGTGTGATATATTATAGCACAAATTTAACAGAGAGGTGAATAATTCGATGGCAAAAGAAATATTGATTGAAGGAAAAAGACTTAGACTCAGAAAAGCAACAGAAAACGATCTGGATTATATCATAGCTTTGGAATTTGCGCCCGAAAATCTTAAATTTATTGTTCCGTTTGAAAGAGATTTGCACGAAAAAATTATTCAATCAGACGGAACGAAAACGATCGACGTAATAATTGAAGAGATCGAAACAGAAGAGGCAGCCGGTTATTTTATGATCAATGGTTTAGATACGAATTCAAAAGAAATGGAATGGACTCACGTTATCATAGGTCGCAAAGGTTTAGGCTATGGTCACGAAGCAATGAAACTTTTGAAAGCGTGGACGTTTGACATAAAAAAATTTCATCGTGCTTGGCTTGACTGCAAAGACTACAATGAAATTGCAATTCACCTTTATGAGTCTGAAGGATTAGTCCGTGAAGGTTTAATTAGAGAAACACTTTTGACGAATGACATTTATGAAAATTTACTTATCTTTGGCATTTTAGAAAAAGAATATCAACAAAGAAAAAAATCCGGTAAGGAACTCGATCAAGATTGAAAAAAATTTTTTAAACGAATAAAGCGACAGCGATCAAATTTTGAATGCTGCCGCTATTATTTTTTTCATTAAGTAGCTTGAAAATTAAATTCTAATGCTTTACCTGTACCGAGTGCAACACAACTCAACGGATCATCAGCTAAAGCCGTCGGAATATTCGTTTCTGATCGAATAAGTTCATCAAGTCCATAAAGCATTGCGCCGCCGCCGGTTAAAACAATTCCGTGATCCATTATATCTGCTGCAAGTTCCGGCGGAGTATCTTCCAAAACTTTTTTAACGTGCATAACAATCCGATCAACAGAATCTTTCAAAGCATCAGCGATCTCGGAACTCTCAACTTGAATATTTTTCGGAAGCCCGGAAAGAATATCACGGCCTCGAACGTCCATAGTTACTGCTCTTGCACCACGATACGCACAACCGATCGTCACTTTGATATTTTCAGCTGTTCTTTCACCGATCATCAAATTATATTCACGTTTAATATAAGCCTCAATATCACTGTCGAAACGATCGCCGGCAACTCTAAGACTATCACTGATAACAATTCCGCCAAGTGAAATAACTGCAATATCACAAGTTCCGCCGCCGATATCAACAACCATTGATCCAACAGGTTCCGAAATATCAATACCTGCGCCGAGTGCTGCGGCAATAGGTTCTTCAATGAGTTCGGTTTTCTTCGCTCCGGCTTGTTCAGCGGCTTCTTGTACTGCACGCTTTTCAACGACAGTAACACCGGACGGAATACAAATCATAACTCGCGGTCTGAAAATAAATGAACGTCCAACAACTTTTTCAAGAAAATATCTAATCATTGATTCTGTTGTATCATAATCAGCGATAACTCCGTCACGTAGTGGACGAATTGCAACGATATTTCCGGGTGTCCTGCCGATCATATCTCTTGCTTCTTGACCGATCGCAAGAACAGTATCTGTATCTTTATCAACCGCAACAACTGAAGGCTCTCTTAGTACAATGCCTTTACCTTTAACATAAACCAAAATATTTGCGGTGCCTAAATCTATACCTACACTCATTGACATACCAAACAAGTTTAAAACTCCTCTCAAAGGTTTGAAAAAAAATCAAAAGAATTTTATCACGCTTTTATTTCATTTGCAAGCAACTTAAAATAATTTAAAAAACAATTTTGAAGAGAAAAAAATTTTTTATTTAGATTTAAATTTGTCTTGAAAAAGTACTATTGAATTTTATAAAAATTTCGTTTAAAATAATTCGTCGCAAAAAAAATTTTTAGGAGGCGTTAAATTGAAAAAATTTTTTATTGCAATCGTCGTTGCTCTTTCAATCTGTACAATGCTGACAATGTCGATCGCACAAGCAAAAAATAAATCAAAAGATCAACCGGGAAAAATAATTTATATTCCTCACGATAATAGACCGATCTCAGATAAACAAACTGCTGAAGTGATCGAAAAACTCGGTTATGAAGTTATCGTTCCGCCGAATGATCTTTTAGGCAGTCGTGATGATTTAGGAAATCCCGAAAAACTTTGGCAATGGTTAGAAGATAATACAACTAAAGAAATTCAAGCCGCAGTTATTTCTTCGGACTCATTAATTTATGGTAGTCTCGTCGGTTCTCGCAAGCACAATTTAAACGAGCAAATAATTTTTGAACGTGCGGCAAGGTTTAAAGAATTTCGCAAGGATCACAAGAAATTGCCTTTGTATGTCTTCGGATCAATTATGAGGACACCTCAAAGTGGTGAGGCTTCCGGTTATGAAGAGCCGGAATATTATCGAAGTTATGGCGCAGATATTTTTCGCTACACAGCTTTGAAGGATAAACAGGATATGGAAGGTTTAAATTTTCGTGAGAAGAAAGAAGTTAATTTTTTAGAGCGATTGATCCCGACGAAATCACTTAATGATTGGATGGATCGCCGTCAAAAAAATTTAAATGCTAATCGTCAACTAATCGATCTTGCAAAAGGTAACGCCTTTAATTATCTTCTTCTTGGTCGTGATGATAATGCTCCTTATTCACAGACTCACAAAGAAAGCCGTTTTCTGCAAGAATATGGAAAAGATTTAGGCAAGTCGAAATATCAAGCGATCGCCGGTATTGATGAGATCGGAATGCTTTTATTAACTCGTGCAATTAACGATCGAAATAAAAAATCTCCTCAAGTTTATGTTAAATATAATTGGGGACGCGGCGGTCAAACAATTCCGGCTTATTCAGATGAAACGATTGAAGCGTCGATCGATTCTTCAATCATAGCGATCGGAGCTGTTAAAGTTCCTTCACCTGAACGTGCTAATGTCGTTTTAACCGTCAACACTAATCCTAATGGCAAGACTTACGAAGCAAATTATCCGATAAATGACGGTAAAGAACGTGAAGGCACAAAATATTTTGCTGAAATTATTTCTGATTATGTCAACAAAGGTTATAGAGTTGCTGTCGCTGATATTGCCTTTGCAAATGGTTCTGATAATGCACTTATGGAACAATTAAAAGATCGTGGCTTGCTCTTCAAAATTAAAGCATATTCCGGCTGGAATACTCCAACGAACAGCGCAAATTTTGTTTTGAGTACTGCAATGTTATCAAATTATATGACTGATAAAGCGATTGATGATCTTTTGATCACTCGTTATCTTGATGATTGGGTTTATCAAGCTAACGTTAGAAATATTATTGCTCGTCAACTTAATTGGCTGCGTGGCGACGGCTGGTATGGTACATTAAATGGCAAGCGTGATGTTGTTTCGGAACGTGCAACGAATATGCTTAATCATTTTGTAAGTAATAATCTTCCGCAATTTGAAGGCAGTAATAAATTATTAGTGACTTTTCCGTGGAATAGAATGTTTGAATCAGATATTTTACGTGGACAACAAGCGATTGATGAAGTTGATCGGAATACTCCACATATCAAAGCCGCTACTGTTGAATAAAAATTTTTAATTGAACGTCAAATAAAAATTGCACTAAAAAATTTTTGTGCTATAATTAATGACTATTAAATTTCAGAGGTAAAAAATGAAACTAACCTCGATAATTTCAAAAAATCAAACGCTCAGATATTTAGGCATCATAATAGGCTGTTTGATCGCCAGCTGTTCGATCAATTTATTTATCGTTCCGTCTCACTTACTTACCGGCGGCGCAACAGGAATTTCAATTATAGTTTATTATCTCGTCGGCTTTCCGATCGGCGTACAAACATTTTTATATAATATTCCTTTGCTTTTTGCGTCGTATAAATTGCTTGGTCGTGCTTACACGATCGATATAATTATTGGAACGTTTATATTTTCATTCTGCCTTGACGCAACGAAATTTTTAAATGTTTATGCGCCGGTTGATGATCTTATGTTAGCGGCGATTTTCGGCGGAGTGTTTAATGGTATAGGCTATGGAATTGTTTTTAAAATGAATGGATCAACAGGCGGCTTTGATATTCTTGGTGCAATTATCAAAAAATATTATTCGATGAATATGGGCGGAGTAATTTTTGGATTTAATTGTATCGTCGTAACGGCGGCAGGATTTATGTTCGGAATTTCTCCGGCAATGTTCACTTTGATCTGTATGTTTGTTAATTCACAAGTTACTGATAAAGTTGCAGGCGGCTTTAATCGAAAGAAAGCAATTTTGATCGTCTCTGATCGTTCACGTGAGATCGCTGATGAGATCATTAGCGTTATTGGTCGCGGTGTAACATTCTTGCACGGTCAAGGAGCATTCACCGGTCGAGAGAAAGATGTAATAATGGTCGTTGTGAGTCTTACACAAATTGCTAAGATTAAGGCTATCACTCATAGAAATGATCAGCACGCTTTTATGTTGATAATGTCTGCTAATGAAGTTTTAGGGCACGGTTTTTCTGATCCAACTAAAGAAATTCAGAATTAGGAATAAATAATAATTCTGCATCATTAATTCTACATTTACAAACGGAGGCTAAATTAAATATGGAAATAACTTACCTGCTCAACAGCGGATTTTTAATTCGTGATGACAGGACACTTTTGGTATTTGATGACTTTGAAGACCCGGCTAAAATTGTTGATCGTGTCGTTGATGATGGCGACTTTGATCATTTATATATCTTCGTCAGTCACGCACATTTTGATCATTTCGGTACTCATATAAGAGCTTATGCAAAGCAAGTCACAAAATATATTTTTAGTTACGATCTCAAACGTACAAAGAGAATAAAAATTTTTCCGCCTGAAAATATTACTTTGATGAGGCGTTACAACGAATGGCAAGACAATAATATAAAAGTTTTCACATACGATTCAACTGATGTCGGCGTTTCATTTCACGTTGAGTTTAATGACAAAAAAATTTTTCACGCCGGTGATTTTAACTGGTGGTGTTGGGAAAATGATACGATAGATAATCAGACGATCGCAGCAAGACTTTTTAAAAAGCAGTTGAAAAAAATGATCGGACTTCAAGCTGATGTAGCTTTCTTTCCGATCGATGGTCGACTTGGCAATGCACAAGAGTATGGTGCTAAAGAATTTTTGAAAAAAACTGACGTGAAATTTTTTGTTGCAATGCATAGAGTTGGTTATCCTCAATGGCAGCCGTCAGAAAACTTTTTTGAAGAAAATAAACAAATTCCGATCTGGGCTCCGATTCATTCCGGCGAAAAAAAGATCATAGATATTTAATTCGGAATGCGTAATTCGAAATTAGGAATTTAATTTAAAATTAAAAATTATTAATTAAAATAATTTCGCATTTCGCATTCTTAATTCCTAATTAATCAAGAGGTGTTGAAATATGGCAGACAAAAAAGTTATGCTTACTCAAGAAGGCTATGACAAATTAGTCAAAGAACTTGATTATCTCAAAAGTGTAAAGCGTCTTGAAGTTGCTAACAGATTAAAAGAAGCTATCGCACAAGGTGACTTGAGTGAAAACGCTGAATATGATGAAGCGAAAGAGGCTCAGGCGTTCCTTGAAGGCAAGATTTTAGATTATGAAGCAAAGATCGCCAACAGCACGATCATTAAAGCGATCAGTGGTGACACAATCGGAATAGGCAGCAAGGTTGAAATTCGTGAGATGGAAGAAGTCAAAAATGAGGCTTATGGAATGGTCAACAAGATTTATAATCTTACGGAAGAAGGTCTTGAAACAACGAATGAAATTGTTGAGGCGGAAGAGATTTATAAAATTGTCGACAGCGATTTTAAAGAAGTTGACGGCGAACGCGTTTATAAAATTGTCAACGTAAACATTGAAGAGATCAACGACGCTTTAAATGAAGATTCAAATTCAATGTATCGACTCATTGACGGCGGTTTAGTGAAATTCGACAAGCAAAGCGATTCGACGGCAGGACAAATTTATAAAATCAGCGAAGTTGAAACAAATGACGTTTATGGTAAGATTGATAAACTTTACAGAGTCTATCGAGTGATTGATTCAAGTGAAAAGTTTATGATTGTCGGTACAACTGAAACGAATCCTGACGACGGCAAAATTTCTGATGAATGTCCTTTAGGTTCTGCGCTTGTTGGAAATAAAGTCGGTGGCATTGCTGAAGTTCACGCTCCTGTTGGTGTTCTCTATTATGAAATTTTGAAAACTGAAATGTAATTTTAATGCAGAATGAAGAATTAAGAATGAAGAATTAAGAATTAAAATAATTTTGCATTCTACATTCTACATTCTAAATTAATCAAAGTGAGGAATGTAAATGGCAAAGAATCAAAATACAAATCAGAATCAACAACCGATTGATGAAAATGAATTGATCAAAGTCAGACACGATAAAATGTCTGCATTTCGTGAAAAAAATATTGAGCCGTTCGGTCATTCTTATGAAGTTACTCATCACGCTGAAGATATTCGCCGTGAGTATGGAAATATAGCTGAGGAAGAAGAAGGCGGCGAAGTACAAATTGCCGGTCGTTTAATGGCGATTCGTGGTCACGGTAAAGCAAGTTTTGCAGTGTTAAATGATCGTACGGGCAACATTCAAATTTATTTCAAACTCGACAATCTCGGTGAAGAAAAATATTCACAATTCAAATTGCTTGACATTGGCGATATTATCGGTCTCAAAGGTAAAGTTTTCAAAACTAAACGCGGCGAATTAACCGTTAAAATTGAAGACTTCGATCTGTTAAGTAAATCACTTAGACCATTGCCGGAAAAATTTCACGGCTTGAAAGATGTTGAAATTCGCTATCGTCAACGTTATCTTGATCTGATCGTTAATCCTGAAGTCCGTGATACTTTTATCAAGCGCACTAAAATTATTCAAACGATCAGAAAATATCTTGATGATCGCGGCTTTTTAGAAGTTGAAACGCCTGTACTTTCAACGATCGCCGGTGGAGCCGCTGCTCGCCCGTTTATTACTCATCATAATGCACTTGATACTGATCTTTATTTGAGAATTGCAACTGAATTAAATTTGAAACGTTTGATCGTCGGCGGCTATGAAAGAGTTTATGAACTCGGCAGAGTTTTTAGAAATGAAGGAATGGATCAACGTCACAATCCGGAATTTACGACGATGGAAGTTTATCAAGCGTACGGCGATTATCGTGATATGATCGACATTACTCAAGGAATAGCGATCGAAACGGCGAAAGCGGTTTTAGGCACAACGAAATTAACTTATCAAGGCGTTGAAATTGATCTTGCTAATGCTCCACGTTTAAGTATGAATGACGCTGTTAAAAATGCAACCGGCAAAGATTTTTTGAGTTGTGAAACTGTCGACGAAGCAAGAGAAATGGCGAAGTCGATCGGCGTTGCTTATGAAGATCGTTTTGGGATTGGCGGAATACTCAACGCAGCTTTTGAAGCTAAAGTTGAAGATGATCTGATTCAACCGATTTTTATCACAGGTCACCCGACGGAAATTTCACCGCTTGCTAAGAGAAACCCGGATGATCCACGAATTACAGATCGCTTTGAATATTTCGTTTTTGGTCGTGAACTTGCAAACGGTTTTACTGAATTAAATGATCCGATCGATCAACGCAAGAGATTTGAAGATCAACTTAAGCAGCGTGAAGCCGGTGATGAAGAAGCGCACGTTATGGATAATGATTTTATCAGAGCACTTGAATATGGAATGCCGCCGACCGGTGGACTTGGTATCGGAATTGATCGGCTTGTGATGATTTTAACTGATGCGCCTTCGATTCGTGATGTTCTTTTGTTCCCGACGATGAAAATTATCAACGAATAAAAAATTTTTCATTCAACTTAAAATTTCGTTCTTCAATAGAGCGATATTTTTTTGCAAAAGTTTTTCTATAATTCACGAAAAATTCAGCAAAAAAATTTTAAAAAAGTGTTGACAATTTTTTTTTTTTTTTATAATGCCTTAACTAATTTTTTAAGAGTTCATTTGTTTTTTCAGTGTTTTGGGGGTGTATTTATGAAAATTTCAATTCGCCGTATTTCTATTTTGTTGATTTTTGGAATTCTTTTTAGCTTTAACAGTTTTACTTTTGCAAATTGGAAAGATCTTCAAGTAGTAAATACTTGCGGCGATGATATTTATGGATTCTATTTAATTCAAAGTGGACGACACCCTTATTGGGGAACAAATTTGTTAACAAGACCTCTTCGTCTTGGTCAGACTGCATATGTAAGATATGAGGATATGTATTCAAATTTCAATGTTAAAATAGTATGTTATGATAAGGTCTATAAATGGGTGGGTGATAATGGCTTTAATTTATCTGGAGCTAAAGCCTGGAGAATGACGATTTACTACGCCGGCAATGATTCAGATGGTGGAAAAATTTTTGGAATAAGAATAAATTAATTTTAAATTTAATAATAGTCATGAAGAAATTTTTGAGTAAAAAAATAGCGGTGAAATAAAAATCACCGTTTTTTTATGTGCAAATTTGAAAAAATCTTTTTCCTGTGATAAAATTGCTGATTATCATTGACGATCGATCAATAAAAAATTTTCGATCGTTAAAAAATTTTTGTGAGGAGGAATAAATTTTGTACAAAAAAGTTGATACGAATTTGAATTTTGCAAGTCGCGAAAAAGAAGTTGAAAACTTTTGGGCAGAAAATAATATTGCACAGAAGGCAATCGATCAGCGTGAAGGTTGTCCGGATTATACATTTTATGACGGCCCGCCGACTGCTAACGGTCAACCACATATTGGTCACGTTTTAACACGAGTGATCAAAGATTTATTTCCACGCTATCATTCAATGAAAGGTAAAAAAATTCTTCGTAAAGCCGGCTGGGATACTCACGGTTTGCCGGTTGAAATTGAAGTTGAGAAATTGATCGGAATCAGCGGCAAGGATCAGATCGAAGAATATGGAATTGAACCATTTATTAAAAAATGTCGTGAGTCCGTTTGGAAATATAAAGGTATGTGGGAAGAATTTAGCGGAGTCGTTGGATTTTGGGCTGATATGGATCATCCTTATATCACTTATGAAAATGATTATATCGAGTCGATCTGGTGGGCATTGAAGAAAATTTTTGATAAAGGCTTGCTTTATAAAGGACATAAAGTCATTCCTTATTGTCCACGTTGCGGAACTCCGTTATCATCTCACGAAGTTGCACAAGGTTATAAGGACGTTAAAGAGCGTTCGGCAATGGTTAAATTTAAAGTCAAAAATGACGATTCATATTTTCTTGCGTGGACAACAACGCCTTGGACTTTGCCATCAAATTTAGGACTCTGTGTTAATGCAAATGTTGATTATGTAAAAATTCAAGTTGGTGAAACGATTTACATTTTAGCTGAGGCATTAGTCGATAGTGCTTTTGAAAATATCGAAGGCGATCGAAAAATTTTAGAAAAATTCAAAGGCAAGGCTTTAGAGTATAAAGAATATGATCCGCTTTATCCATTCGCTGATGAGATCGTTAAAAAGTCCGGCAAGAAAGCATTTTATGTAACTTGTGATGATTATGTAACAACTGAAGACGGTACAGGAATTGTTCATATTGCTCCGGCATTCGGTGAAGATGATAACCGTGTTTGCAAAAAATATGATATGCCTTTTGTGCAATTCGTCGACAGTAAAGGTAATATGACAAGTGAAACTTATTGGCAAGGAACTTTTGTTAAAGATGCTGATCCGCTGATTCTTGACGATCTTAAAAAGTCCGGCAAATTATTAAAAGCTCCGAAATTTGAACATAGTTATCCACATTGCTGGCGTTGTGATACTCCGCTGATTTATTATGCTCGTGAATCGTGGTTTATTAAAATGACTGCAGTCCGTGAGGAACTTCTCAAAAATAATGACACGGTTAATTGGATACCACCGGCGATCGGTAAAGGTCGTTTCGGTGATTGGTTAGAACACGTTCAAGATTGGGGAATTAGTCGCAACCGTTATTGGGGTACGCCGTTAAATATTTGGCAATGTGACTGCGGACATCTTCATTCGATCGGATCAATTAAAGAACTCAAGGAACTTGCAACGAATTATGAAGAAGTCAACAAAGAATATCAAGCAGGCAAAGCGGACGAAAATAAAAATATTCCTAACGATACGAAAGGAAATTTAGAATTACATCGACCATACGTCGACAAAATTATTTTGAAATGTCCTGATTGTGGTCACGAAATGCACAGAGTCCCGGAAGTTATTGATTGTTGGTTTGATAGTGGAGCGATGCCTTTTGCACAATGGCATTATCCATTTGAGAATGAAGAAATTTTTAATGAAAGATTTCCTGCTGATTTTATTTCAGAAGCAGTTGATCAGACTCGCGGCTGGTTCTATTCATTAATGGCGATCTCAACTCTTCTTTTCGATAAATCACCGTTTAAAAATTGTATCGTGCTTGGTCACGTTCAAGATAAAGACGGTCAAAAAATGTCGAAGTCAAAAGGTAATGCAGTCGATCCGATGAGTGAATTAAGAGCACACGGAGCGGACGCAATTCGCTGGTACTTCTATATTAATTCTGCGCCGTGGCTGCCAAATCGTTATCATCAAGGTGCAGTTGAAGAATGTCAACGCAAATTTTTAGGTACACTTTGGAATACTTACGCCTTCTTTGTGCTGTATGCTAACATTGATAAATTCGACGCAACAAAATATCAACTCGATTATGATAAATTAAGCGTAATGGATAAATGGTGCTTGTCGAGACTCAACACGACGATTAAATTAGTTGATGATTATTTGTCGAATTATAAAGTTACTGAGGCGGCTAAAGTTCTTCAATCGTTCGTTGATGAATTGTCTAATTGGTATGTTCGCAGAAGTCGATCAAGATTTTGGGCTAAAGGTATGGAGCAAGACAAGATCAATGCTTATATGACGCTTTATACTGCGCTTGTGACTTTCGCTAAAATTTCTGCGCCGCTTGTTCCGTTCATCAGTGAAAGTATTTATAGAAATTTAGTTTGTTCGATCGATCAATCAGCGGCTGAATCAGTTCATCTTTGTGATTATCCAACGTTCGACGAGAAATTAATTGACGCTGATCTTGAGAAGAATATGGAATTAGTTTTAGAGATCGTAGTGCTCGGACGTGCTGCAAGAAATATCACTAATATAAAAAATCGTCAACCGATCGCTGAAATGTTCGTTAAAGCTCCGTCGACTCTTCCGAATTTCTTTGTTGAGATCATTGAAGACGAATTGAATATTAAAAAAGTTGAGTTTAAAGAGAATATGGACGACTTCATTAAATATAATATCAAGCCTAATTTCAGAGTGCTCGGCAAGAAAGTTGGCAAGGCGATGAAAGAAGTTAAAGACTTGTTGACGACGATCGACGCGGCGACTACGAAAAATGATCTTGATAAGAATGGTGAATTTAAATTAAAACTTCAAAGCGGCGAAGAAATTATTTTGACGAATGAAGACATTGAGATCACAATGGAGCAAAGCGAAGGATTTAATTGTCAGAAGTCCGGCGAAGTAACTATTGCACTTTCAACGACGTTAACGCCTCAACTTATTGAAGAAGGTTTTGTTCGTGAGATCATTAGTAAAATTCAAACGATGAGACGCGATAATAATTTTGAAGTTATGGATCGGATCAACGTTTCGATCAGCGGCAATGAAAAAATTTCAGCGATCGTTAAAAGAAATGCTGACGAAATTAAAAAAATTGTCCTTGCTGATGAAATTATTTTTGATCAACAACTTGATAACGTTAAAGAATGGAACATTAACGGTGAAAATGTTAAGTTAGGGCTGAGACGTAAGGGCTAAGGGCTAAGTAATTACAAACTGTCGTGAAAAAATTTTGCGGCAGTTTTTTTTTGTGTTATACTATTAAAAAATTTTATAGAAAGATGTGATTAAATTGCACAAAAAAATAGAATTGCTTGCACCTGCCGGAACGTGGAACGCCTTAACCGCAGCGATT
>JAFUZV010000056.1 GCA_017476425.1 Selenomonadaceae bacterium | reverse complement strand
TTGAGTAAATCAGCAATTTGATCAACAGTTTTGCCCATAAATTCTTCTCTATGTGCTGCTATTCCTTCAAATGTTACGTGACCATTATCAAAGAGTGCCGAAGGTGAGCCGCTACTTGCTTTTTTAGTTCCACTTGTTCCTCTGAAATTTCCGCTGTTAGGTTTACACATTCCGTTTACCTCGAAATGCTAAATCTCTTTCACTGCGAAAATGAATTATTTCAATTTGTTGCTTACGTGCCTTATCAACACCCGGACAATTAGCAGTGCCGTAAAAAATTATTTTCTGCGGCTCTAACACTTCAAGCATTTTCAAAAAACCGACTTCAAAAAGTTGCTGATTTTCAGGATCACGCAATTTACTTGCAACTGAACCTATAGCAACGATACTATTTTTCTCAATACCGTCAAAGCAATATGAAAAAGTTTCTTCAGTTCCCCAACGAACATTATTAATTACTGATCCGCCGTGCTTTTGACCATACCAATAGCCGAAAGCTCTCATTCTGTAAGTATTGAAAATTTTTATCGGAAATGTATAATCAGCATAAGTTGAAAACTCTGGCGTTATGATACCGGCGAAATGCTGAAGAATTTTTAAACTTGTCAAGGTGAGTTTAAAAATTTAAATCAACTCTGAATAATCTTATTCAAAATAATTCAATTAAACACAAAAAAATTACCCGTTAATCACGAGTAAATTTATCAAAATCAGTAATTAATTTATAGTGCTTTAAAACAATCGAATAGTTTAATCTGGCAATTCATATTCAGCATAACGAATATCAGTTTCAACGCTGTGCCTCTGTTCATCATCAATCATTTTTTCAGCTCGTCTTTTGATCGCCTTAACAAATTCTATATTTTGAGTTTTTGCGGCTATATCTTCAAACACTTCACTAATCCAATAAAAAGTTTCATCGTCACATTCGTTTTCAATGAATTTGATCGTTTCTGCCATATCACGAGTAAGAAGGTTGATTTCTTCTTCCCAACATTTTTCTGTACCAATATAATCTTCAATATGCAATTTCAAGCGACGTGACAAAACCTCAAGTATTTCATCCGAAATCATTTTTTCTTTCTCCTCCTTAAAATTGGCTCTTGATCATGATCAGGAAAAACTGTAGCTATCTTTCCATTTATACGAATAACTCCAACACGAACTCCCTTGTAATTTCCAAATACAGCAATTCCGTCTGGTGAATGGCGATTTTTTTTCAAACTACCAACATGTTCACCGGCACGGCGAATATCTTTTGGTGACCAGAATTCTGGAAACCAAGATTGAGTAGTACCTTTTTGTTTTCTCCTGTCTTTATGATCTGGAATATTGCCAACTCTTACACCATTCGGATAAGTTTTAACGATATTGTATTTTATACCATATTTATCAAGAAGAATCATACCTTTTTGACCGTGACCGCCGCTTTTCAAACGAAGTCGATCTTTTTTACGCATTGGTTTCGTAAACAATCCTTCGATAGAATGAACGAGTGCAAAATCACTTACACTGCGAGCACTGCCTGTAGTGTTTAAACAACGTCCACTTTTTCCTGTACCCATCATTTGACCTTCTTTCTCATTCTGGAAATCCAGTCAGGATAATTTACCGAAAAAGCGGCGCAAAGCACCTAGATTTATCTATGGGGATGAAAGGCGCAAAAAAAATCTTGCCTTTTAAAAAGGTAGTTGTATAATAAAGAAAAAAGATAATAAGAGGTGATGAGAAAATTTAGACGGCGGGTAAAGGTATCAGGAAGACAGCTCGACAGCGTAAGCTGCAGCCAAGAAGTCGCCATACCTCCGCAGGTCTACCACAACGCCAGGATAGAGGGGCACACGCACAGCGTGATAGTTAGTAAAGCTGAGAGG
>JAFUZV010000005.1 GCA_017476425.1 Selenomonadaceae bacterium | reverse complement strand
TCAACCATTCCGAGCGGCTTTACTTCTTCAGTTGTCAGCGGTAGTAGTTGGGTTTATAACTATAAAAGTAAAGTTGTACTTAATGGTGATAGTAGCGGAAATAACATTGATAACTATGCCAGCAATGTGATCATTAATGGAAATAACGGCAATGATTTTTTAACTTCTTGGGATAAAAACTATAGTACTAACAGTAGTACAACTCTTAAGAATGTTACTATCAATGGCGGTGCTGGTAGTGATACTATTTATAGCTTTACCGATAATTCGCTTATTAATGGTGATGATGGCAACGACAAAATTTACGGCAGTGCTGATTATGTTACAATTAACGGTGGTAAAGGTAATGATACTATCAGTACTTTGACTAATAATGTGATTATTTATGCAAATGGCGACGGTAACGATGTTATCACTCAAGTTTGGGACGATACTAAAATTAAAATCACTTCCGGCAGCTATTCAACTTTAACCAGCGGTGATGACTTCATTATTAAAGTCGGTAGCGGTCGAATGACTTTAAAAGATGCGGCTTATCTTGCAGATGACATTCAAATTACCGGCACGAGAGCCTATGTTGAGGAACATTGGTTTACTGAAGATAATAATTTTGTTGACAGCGATCTTGATTCGATCATTCAATCGACGACAAATAATTATTCCATCGGTGAGATCAATTCGTCTGATGTCTTAACTCAATCACTTGATACAATGACGATCAGTCAAGCAAAGAAGAAATAATTTTTAAAATCGACAAAAAAAATATTCCGTTGATCAAAATTGATCAGCGGAACTTTTTTTATTTGAATTAAAATTATAAATTCGCTGCGCCGATCATTCCGGCATTGCTGCCAAGCTGAGCGATCGCAATTTCCGGCACTAATGAAGTTCTTCCGCCGAAACAATCTTCTTTCATCATATCTTTGATCGGATCAATTAATTTATCAGCATAAGCCGACATTGCGCCGCCGATCAAAATTAATTGTGGACGAAACATATTAACAATATTAACGATACCTTGACCGAGCATTAAAGTATATTGTTCCACGACTTCGATCATATCAATATCACCTTGATCGGCTTTTTTGAAAATATTTTCAAGCGTCATTTCTTTACCATCAACTTGACTGGCTGATCTGATCAATGCAGGCACTGAAACATAAGCCTCAAGGCATCCTTTACGTCCACAAGTGCAAAGCCTGCCATTAACACGAATCACTTGATGACCGACTTCTGCACCGCCCATAATTCCGCCTTCAAAAACTTCACCATTAAGAATAATTCCGCCGCCAACACCATTACCAAGCGTAAACATTACAACGTCACTATAATTCTTTCCGGCTCCTTTGACTGCCTCACCTAATGCTGCGCAATCAGCGTCATTTGCAATTCTCACAGGACACGGAATCATTTCACCAAGTTTTTTAGCAAGCGGAACATCTTCCCAACGAATATTATTAGAATAAATAACTTTACCTTGACGACGATCGATCGTTCCCGGTACTCCAACACCAACACCTATACATTGATCAAGCGGAATTTTATTTTCTTCCAAAAGGTTTAAAATATTTTGCGCTGTCTCGTCAATAATTTCATTCGCCGGACGTTTAGGATTAGTTGGATATTTTTTCACTTCGATCAGATCATTTTGATCGTTGACGATACCCATTTGAATTTCAGACGATCCAATATTAACACCGACACGAATAGGATTTGCTTTGTCTCTGATCGTCGTTATCAAAGCGTCACAAGTTCCTTCAATTTGCCAATCACCGGAATTAGCAGGCAAGAAAATCGAATCACCTTTTTTGTAAGAAATTTTTTCACCTTTGCAACTAATAATGCCTTGACCGTCAAGGATCAAAATCGACATAAAAGAAGTATCGTAAACAGTACCTTGAACGCGATAAGTTAATTTTCCGTCGAGATTCAATTTGTCAACAGTGAAATAATCGCAGTCTGCAACGTGAGGATAATCGCTGCCACTTTTAACGATCGGAATACGATTTGTAACTGCTAAAGCCTTTTCAATATGAAGATCGCGTTTTTTGCCGTCAGCACCAACTCGACCATAATCATAAATTCGATAAGTGACGTTTGAATTTTGTTGAATTTCTGCAAGCAAAATACCTTTACCGATTGCGTGAAGTGTACCGGACTCAATGAAAAGCGTATCACCTTTATGAACTTCGACGGCGTTTAATACCTCAAGCAAAGTATTTTCTTTGATTCGCTGAGCAAATTCTTCTTTGCTGATCTCACGCTTAAAACCGTAATAGAGAAATGCTCCGGGTTCTGCGTCGATTATATACCACATTTCAGTTTTACCATATTGACCTTCGTGTTGAAGTGCAAATGAATTACTCGGATGAACTTGAATTGATAAATTATCTTTTGCGTCGATAAATTTCGCTAAGATCGGAAAATCTCTAAAGCGTCGACAATGTGTCCCTAAAACTTCACGACCAACAATGTCAATGTATTCTTGCAAAGTCTTTCCTGCAAATTCACCATTAACGATCGTTGACGCTCCGTCAGGATGACAAGAAAGTTCCCAAGCCTCAGCTAAAATTTCACCGTCATATTCAACGCCATATTCTTCAACGAGTCTATGACCGCCCCAAAGATAATTTTTACAAGCAGGTTTCAATTTTAAAATACTCATAAATATAATTCTCCTCAAAAAAATTTTTTTTATTATAACACAAATTGCGATCGAAAAAAATTTTTTATTATTTCATAAATTTTTTTATTGACTAAAGTCAGCTTTATGATTTATATTTAAACAAAACTTAAATTATTTTTAAATAATTTTTTTAGGGTGATGAGATTATGAGTAGAGTGAAAGATGTTGTAGTGTTGATCGGCTCAGGATCGATCGGACAAGCGATCGCACGTCGAGTTGGAGCAGGTAAGCACGTTGTATTAGGTGATCTTCGTCAAGAAGCGGCTGATAAGGCTGCAAAAATTTTGGAAGATGCCGGCTTTGAAACGTCAACCATTGCTGTTGATATTTCGTCAAGAGATTCGATCTTGAATTTGATTGAACACGCTAAAAAATTCGGAGAAATTAAACACCTTATTAATGCAGCCGGAGTTTCACCGTCACAAGCACCGGTTGAAAAAATTTTGCAAGTTGATCTCTATGGTACAGCGGTTTTGCTTGAAGAGTTTGGAAAAGTTATCGCTGATGGCGGTAGTGGCGTGATGATTTCTTCTCAGAGTGGTCATCGTCTCGGTGCACTTAATGAAGATGAAAATTATAAACTTGCAACATATTCGCCTGAAGAATTATTAAATCTTGACTTCATTAAAGCAATTACTGACACTTTGAAGGCTTATCAATATTCAAAACGTTGCAATGGACTTCGTGTTATGTATGAATCGACTGCTTGGGGTAAACGTGGTGCAACAATTAATGCAATTAGTCCGGGTATCATTATTACACCGCTTGCAAATGATGAATTGCACGGACCTAGAAAAGACGGCTATTTGAAAATGATTGAAGCAAGTCCTGCAGGTCGTGCCGGTACGCCTGATGAAGTTGCTGCACTTGCTGAACATTTAATGTCTGAAAATGGACGTTTCATTAGTGGAGCTGACTTTTTGATCGACGGTGGTACAACTGCATCTTATTGGTTCGGCGATCTTCAATACTTGAAAAAAACTCATTGAGGTGTTGAATTTGAAAAAATTTTTATTAATGATCTTGTCGATAATGACAATGATTTTATTCACGGCTTGCGGTGAAACGAAGACTGAAAATACTGATCAAAAATCTGAGACTGAAAAAGTTGCAAGTTCATCACAAGCAACAACTGCAGAGGCTAACAAACAATCTAAAATTTTAGTTGCATTCTTCTCACATACCGGTGAAAATTATCAAGTTGGAGTTATCGAAAAAGGCAATACTCACATTATGGCTGATATGATCGTTGAGACTACTAAAGCAGATAAATTTGAAATTAAAACTGTGAAACCTTATCCGAAAACTTATCAAGAATGTACTGAAGTTGCAAAGCAAGAGTTAGCCGAAAATGCACGTCCTGAACTTTCAACTAGGATCGACGACATTAGCAATTATGATACGATCTTTTTAGGTTATCCGATCTGGTGGAGTGATATGCCGCCTGCGATTTATACTTTTCTTGAGAGTTATGACTTCAATGGCAAAACGATCATTCCATTTTGCACTTCAGCAGGAACTTATATGACGGGTAAAGAAGTCAATATTCCGCAGATTGCAAAAGGATCAACTATTCGTGACGGACTCGGTGTTGTCGGTAAAGATTGTCAAGATGATCCCGAAAAAGTTCGTGAAGCCGTTAATCAATGGCTTGCAAGTTTAGGCTATTAAATAATTGGTAATTTGTAATGGGTAATGGGTAATTATGGTGACGTGTAAATTTAATTACACATTGCCAATTACTCATTGCCCATTAATTTTTATGAGGTGATGAGATGATTTTTGATAGTCATATGCACACAAAATTTTCTGCTGATTCTAAAATGCTTGCAACTGAAGCAATCGCTAAAGCTAATGATTTAAATTTAGGTGTTGTCTTCACGGAGCATTTTGATTTTGATATTCCAGGTGATTTTATTTTTTCGCCCGAAGATTATTTTAACGAATATAAAAATCTGCGTTGTGATAAAGTTCGGCTCGGTGTTGAGATCGGTATGGAAAAAATCGCTCGTAAACCTGCAGAAGATTTTTTGAAACGTGCACCGTTTGATCTTGTGATCGGATCGATTCACGTTTTAGATCGCCTTGATATTTATTATCCTGATTTTTACGTTGATAAAGATAAATTGACGGCTTATCGAAAATATTTTTCTAATATGGCTGAAGAAGTTGCAGTTAATGATTTTGACGTGCTTGCACATATTGATTATATTTGTCGTGCTGC
This sequence comes from Selenomonadaceae bacterium, assembly GCA_017476425.1. GTDB lineage: Bacteria > Bacillota > Negativicutes > Selenomonadales > Selenomonadaceae > Quinella. Next base: position 57,439 of record JAFUZV010000005.1, on the reverse strand, counting down.
ACCTTATAATGATCCTGAGATCGATTATTCAACTTTTAAAGATGAGATCGATCAAGTACTGAAAATTATTGTTGAACGTGAGAAAGTTTTAGAACTTAACACGAGAAGATTTAATTCAAGACGTGCGATCAAAGAATTAGTTCCGATCTTCACTCAATATAAGAATTTCGGCGGACAATTCATAACGATCGGATCGGACGCTCATAAAGTTGAAAACGTCGGAAAATTTTTTGAAAGTGCGATCGAATTTGCTAATCAACTTGATCTGATCGTTGTTACTTTCTGCGAACGCAAGATTGAAATTTGCAAATAAATTTTCTTCTGAAAATAAAAAAACTCACTCTGATCATTACAGAATGAGTTAATTTTTTTTCAAATTAATTTATCAACCTTCAGGCGCAATTTTCGTGCGAAGTTCACGAACGCCGTCTTTCGTTTCAATAACAACAATACCTTTGATCGGATTGTGCGTCTTAGCGTCCATTGTCATAATACCTGTACCAACTTTGAGGTCTTTGATATTTTCGATATTCTCACGAATCTTTTCAGAGTCTTCACCACCGCGTTGAATTGCATCGATCAACATTTTACCGGCATCATAACCGAGAGCCGCAAAGACATTAGGATCAGTATTGTATTCTTTCTTGTAAGCCTCTAAAAATCCTTGTACGTCTTCATCACCTTCAAAGTAATGAGTGCAGAAGAAAGTATTATTTAAAGCGTCTTTACCTGCAATGTCAATAACTTTTGTATCGTCCCAGCCGTCAGTGCCAAGAATCGCTGAAGTTATTCCAAGTTCACGAGCTTGTTTAACGATCTTTCCGACTTCTTCATAATAAGCCGGTACAAAAATTACATCAGCATTAGCCGTTTGAATTTTCGTAAGCGTTGCTTTGAAGTCTTGATCTTTAGCTAAAAAAGCCTCTTCCATTACAACTTTACCGCCGGCGGCTTCAAATTTCTCTTTGAAGATTTTACCGAGCGACTTAGAATAATCAGAACTTGAATCAAGATAAAGAACAGCCGTCTTTGCATTCAAATCTTTTGCGGCAAATTCAGCCATAACATTACTTTGTTGAGGATCGATAAAGCAACTGCGGAAAATATAAGACTTAACTTCACCATTTTCAACGGTAACATCAGGATTAGTCGCCGCCGGTGCAATTACAGGAACTTTATTTTGTGCCGCAACGTCAGACTCAGCAATAACATTTGCTGTAACTGCCGGACCGATAAGGGCTTTAACTTTATCGTCAGAAATTAATTTTGTAGCGGCGTTGACTGATTCCGCCGTTTCAGACTTTGCATCAGCCTCAACAACTTTTAATTTCTTGCCGTTAATTCCGCCGGCGTCGTTGATCTCTTTGATCGCAAGTTTAAAGCCGTTGTTAGCATTTGATCCGTATTGTGCGTGATTGCCCGTCAACTCAAAATTTGATCCGACAACGATCTCATTTGCATTATTAGCCGCTTGATCGCCGCCGCAACCTGTAAAAATTCCACAAGCCATTAAACCGCCGACGATTAACGCCGTAAGTCTTGCTTTCTTCTTTCCGAATAACATTTTTATTGCCTCCAAAATATTTTTGAAAAAATTCTTCGATATTATAATGATTATTAAATCGAAAGTCAACATTATAAATTAAAATTGCCGCTTGAAATAATTTGAGTAATTGATTTTAAATTCATAGCAAATCAAAAAGCCGATTATGATCATTATAACTTCAAAGCCTGTACGAATATAATGATCGAGTGCACGATCAAAAATCGTTGTAAAAATTTCTGTATCAAATAGAATTTTGAAAATTGTATCTTTGTGTAAATCTTTAATAGCAGTGATTTCAGTCCATAATATAAAACCAACTTGAGAATAAATCCCTAATATAAACCAAAAAATTTTTTTGCAAAGTTCCTTTGAAAATTTCACTATGAACATACAAATAACCGTTGGCACGATCAATATATAGAGATCGCAGAAGAAACTATAACACCAAAATGAACTTGCAATGCACGCAGGATATATCGAAAAAATTTCAGGCGTTCGATCGTCAATCAAGAAATTCATAATCAACATATAAATTATTCCGGCTAACATACTAAACATTATCGCAGTATTGAAATTATCAAATGCAAGGTGAAATATTCCATTGAATTGAACTCCACCACCAACGCCGCAATTAAAAAATTCATTCAATAATGTCAACGGCGATTTTTTAATTAAAAGTGAAGAGATCAACCACGCTGAAAGATCGATCACCGCCGCTATCATTATAACTTTGAAATTTTTTCTAATCAGTAACCAAAAACAAATTGGAATTGCAACTTGAGGTTTAACCATTGCTAAACTTATTAAAACGCTTGCAACGATCGGAAATTTTTTATAAATTGCACAAGATATTAATAGAAGACAAACGATTATTGATCCGGCATTTCCAAAGAATACCGCTACAACAAAATTTGTTGAAAATAAAAATGTTATTAAAGTTAAAACGCCTAACGAATCAGAAAAATTTTTGAATTTAATATAAAAGATCAATGACGTTATGATCAGCAATATTATATTTAAAATTATGAAATATTTTACTGCAAGATCGAATGATAAATAGCCCGGATAAAAAAAATTTCCCAAAAATAATCCCCAAGGCGATGTGCCCCAGCCTTGAGGAATTACTCCGATCTCTTCAATCGGCGGTGGATCAACTCCAACTAACAAATATGGATCAAATCCTTTTAATGTGTAAGCACAAATTTTATATTGTCCTCCGAAGTCGAATAGTTTTAACTCTGATAAAATTTTCATAAAGTAAAAACAGCAACCATTGAGAATTATCATTATAGAAATCATTAAAAAATCTAATTTTTTGCTCATTGTAAAATTTACCTTCTAAAATCGCCGTTTAAAATAATTTGAGTAATTCGCTTGAAGTTCGTAGCAGATCAAAAAGCCGATAATGATCATTCCGACTTCAAAACTTGTATGAGCAGGTTTATCAAGTGCTCGATCAAAAATCATTTTTAAAATTTCCGTGTCGAATAAACTTTTGAAAATTGTATACTTATTTAGATCGTTGATCAACGCAATAGAAATCCAAAATGTAAGTGCAAGCTGCGAGTAAAGTCCCAAAATGAACCAGAAAATTTTTTTGTAAAGTTCTTTAGAAAATTTCATTATGAACATACACATAAACGCCGGTAAAATTAATATGTAGAGATCGCAAAAGAAGCTATAACACCAAAATGAACTTGCAATGCACGCCGGATATATCGAAAAAATTTCAGGCGTTCGATCGTCGATCAAGAAATTCATAATCAACATATAAATTATTCCGGCTAACATACTAAACAACATTGCTGTATTTAAGTTATCAAATGCAAGGTGAAATATTCCGGCAAATTGTCCACCGTCACCAACGCCGCAATGAAAAAATTCATTCAATAACATTAATGGCGATTTTTTAATCAGAAGTGAAGCGATCAACCACGCTGAAAGATCGATCACCGCCGCTGTTATTATAACTTTGAAATTTTTTCTGAGCAGTAACCAAAAACAGATCGGAATGGCAACTTGAGGTTTAACCATTGCTAAACTTATCAAAACGCCTGCAACGATCGGAAATTCTTTGTAAATTGCACAAGATATTAACAGCAGACAGCAGATCATTCCGCCGGAATTTCCACAAGTCAAGGCTACGAAAAATGTCGCTGAACATAAGAACGTCAACAAAGTAAATCCGCCTAATGAATCAGAAAAATTTTTGAATTTAACGTAGAAGATCAACGACGTTATGATCAACAATAATACATTTAAAATTACAAAATAATTTGCCGCAATATCGAATGATAAATAACCGGGATAAAAAAAATTGCCTAAAATTAATCCCCAAGGCGATGTACCCCAACCTTGAGGAATTACTCCGATCTCTTCAAGCGGCGGCGGATCAACTCCAACTAATAAATAAGGATCAAAACCGTTTAATGTATATGCACAAATTCTGCGATGTCCGGCGAAATCATACCACGGCAATTCTAAAGCTCTCATCAAGTACAACGTTAAAACATTAAAAATCACGATTATTGATCCCATTGCGAAATTTAATTTATCGTTTCTCATAATCACCACCGAGCGAAATTATTTTTTCAAATTCGTTGACATCAAGATAATCGACATTAGCACCTTCAGCACAAATCTTATCACGATCGTCACGATCACCAACGTATAAAATTTCTTCACGTTTCAATTTCAACGATTCGATAATATTTTTCAAGCCTTTTGAATTAGGTTTCATACAATTAATAATCTCGTCATTGCTCCAAAATTTATAATCAGCATTCAGATCAAGTGCTTGCAACTTCTCAACAACAGGATAATCAGAATAAATTATGATCGTTTTGCCTTGTGATTGTTGAGTTTTGATCGTCGAAAGCATTTTTTCACGTTGCCAACGTTTGATAACTTTCAAAGGATTTTTGATCAGCCAGCGATCAATAATTTTTTCAACGGTCGAAGAATCCATTTTATATTTCTGCGTCATTAATTCGATCTGCAATTTTTGAAAATTTTTCTCTTCAGCTTTAAATCTCTTTTCACGCAAATTTCTATAATCCTTCAACATAAATAATTCTTTCAACCTGTGAGGACGAATTGCATAATAAAAAATCAATCTCAACGCCATTTCAAGCCTAACAGGCAACTGATGATATAATGTCCCGTCGAGATCGAAAATCCAAATTTTATAATCAAAAATATTTTTCATAGCGATCACTTTATAATCAAAATTTCATTCGCAGAAAAAATTTGTAAGATCGGAATGTCGACGACCATTAATGCAACAAATAAAGCGATCAAAAATCCACAGTAAAGCATTAAAGTTTTTTCGTGATAAAGTTTCTCCGGCTTTTGCACTGATGAATCTTCTTTGAATGAAAGCAAGAAGTAATAACAAAACATACCGATCAAGAATGGCAAGAATAAAACCAACTCAACACGATACTTAACCAAAAAAACGCCTATGAAAAATATTGAACACATTGCATAAAAGAATGCCGAAACGATCAAAGAATGTTCCGTATAAAATACAAATGATTTTCGATAATGTCCGGCTAATTCTTTGTCGTCGATCATTCGATATTCAGCATAACGCTTGATCGCCATCAAAAATGCTCCGAGCATCCAATAACCTAAAATTATACTGCAAGGCGGAATAGCGTGATCAGTAATTATGAACCAGCCGAGTAACAAACGAATCATATTATTGACTGATTCACTCAACACGTCAAGAATTGCAACATCTTTCGTTCGGAAAGGCTTAACATTATAAAGTAAACCCATTAACCAAAGCCAGGCTTCCATTAAGAAGAACATAAAATTAATTTGAAGACTTAAAATTGCACCGATAATACTCAACGCTGCCCATAATAACCAGACAATTTTACCATTCGTACCTTCACTTACGACGGTACGATATTTTTTTGTCGGATGAAATTTATCAAATTCAGCGTCGAGATATTCATTGATAACATAATTTGCAGAAGCGATCACTGAAGTCGCAATGAAACCGATAATTAATTTAAAAATCAGCGAATTATCAAAAGTTGGATTGACTAATAAAATTGCACAGACTACGCCGGGCAAAATAAATAATTGTTTGATCCAATGATCAAGCCTCATAATTCTAATATATTTGTTCAAGTTATTTTCACTCACCTAATTTAAAAATTTTTCTAAATTAATTGTCCAAAATGTAAATTTCAATATGTTGACGACCGAAACTCATAGCTTCTGCATAAGTATCAAATGCAATATCAATTCTATTACCGATTATAGCTCCGCCGGTATCATCTGCGATCGCCTCACCGTAACCAGGAATATATACACGAGTTCCAAGCGGAATAAAACGAGGATCAACGGCGATAATTCCACGACGAACGACATTACCACGAGCCGTATGACTTCCGCCTTCAAACGGACTATAAGCCGTCGCCTCAACATAAACGCTATTACTTAACGTCGGCATTTCATCAACAACATCATTCCAGCTTGTGTCAGTGATATTATAATCAGCGTTTTCAAGTGCCGCATAAGTTTGAAGTCCACAAACGCCGTCAGCTTTAAGTCCAACGCTTGCTTGAAATTCTTTGATCGCTGCAACAGTCCTTGATCCACAAATTCCGTCAGCGTGCCCGGTTAAAAAGCCGTGATCGATCAATTTTCTTTGAACGTCTGCAACGCCTTCACCGTGCATTCCAGGCTTAATGACGCTTCCGATCTCTGCATAGCCGCCGATTTTATTCATTTCTTCCGGCAATTCTTCAGGAATATAATCATTATTTTCAAAAGTTTCAACGCCGTTAAATTCATTCAAGCGGCTTAACGTCACAACTCCGGCAATTCCGTCAGGTTCAATTCCTTGACTAGCTTGAAATTTTTTGATCGCCGCAACTGTTCCATCACCGCAAATTCCGTCAGCTTGACCAGTCAAAAATCCACGAGCAATTAATTTTCTTTGAAGATCAGCAACGCCTTCACCTCTCATACCAGGTTTAATTGTGCTACCAATTATCGCTTCGTTTGACGTATCGAAATTATCATTGCTTGGATTATTCGACATAAAATTTTCAGCCTCAATGTTAATTGCGTCAAAAGTTGCCGTGCCGCAAATTCCGTCAGCTGTTAATCCGTGCGTCGATTGAAATTTTTTTATCGCGTTGATCGTGCTTGTTCCTGCAATTCCGTCAGCTTTGCCATTCATATAACCGAGAGCGATCAAAATATTTTGAAGTTCCTCAACGTCTGCGCCTCTCATTCCAAATTTGATCGCATAATTTCCATTATCAGCAGAATTTGAATCAGCAATCATCAAATTAAAAGTTTCATCGCCGCAAATTCCGTCGACAGTAAGTCCGTGACTTGCCTGGAATTTTTTTATTGCTTCAATCGTTGCACTTCCACAAATTCCATCAGCATTACCGTTTAAAAGTCCCTTAGCGATCAAAATTCTTTGAATTTCTGCAACTTGTTCACCTCGATCACCTTCTTTGATCGCTGCTGCATAACTTGTTGAATATATCATTAAAATTAATATCGTAACTAAAAATGATATGAATTTTTTCAACAAACGCCGTTCACTCTCCTCAACGAAAAAATTTTTAATTGTGACATTATAATATTAATTGTCGACAATTACAAGTTATAATTGAAAGGCAGATTTTTAATTTAATGAATAAATTTTTATTATATAATAACTCTTTGATAAATCTATAATTTTTTGTCTTTAAAAACTGATTATTTATTGCGATCAAAAAATTTTTCGTGTAAAATAAATAAATCTTTTTATATCAATCGTAAATAGGAAGTGAGATTAATGGAAGAGACATCATCGGGACTTTTGCCGCCAATTTTGTCTGACATATTTATATTTCTCGGCGTTGTGTTAAGTCTAATTCTGTTAATTGCATTTGCATACATTTGGTCGACGCAAAGGCAAGACAGAGAAGACATTAGAAGATTATTTTTTGATATGAAAAATTTGTCGCAGAAGGTCAAGGATTTAGAAACAGGCTTAACCGGTAAATCAGAAGTCAAAAAGGATGAGCCGAAAGCAATGCCGGAAATAAAATTACCTGAGCCGGAGCCTAAACAGATTGTTGATAAAAAAAAATTGATCCCTGAAGAAAAAATAAGTCATATTTGGGACGAATTTTTAGAGAATTACAATCATATCGCTGAAAGTATGGCGGTGCCCGGACAACTTAGAGCTTGTGAAAATTTTGTATCTGAAAACGCGCTTAAAATCCTTGTTTATATTGGAAGTATGAAATTTTCTTTTGCGTCAAACGTTCAAGATAGTAAATTTTGGGCGTGGAAAATCGAAAGCAGTGATAAATATGCTGTCGTGCCGAATCCTCTGACACCTTATAATGATGAATTACACAACAAAGCCGGTATGAAAGAAACTTTTGCATCAAATTATGAAATAGGCAGTTATAAAAAATATTTCGTTGAACTGCCGGCAATTCTAGTTTATGTAGGCAAAAACGAATGGAAAATTTCAGAACCCGGCGTTATAAGATTGGAGCGTTAATATTGAAAAGAAAATTTTTTGCTGTATTAGTATTAATTTTAACAATGTTAATAATGGTTAGCTGTGGTGAAAATTCAGAGTCGAAAGAAAATCAAATTACAACCGGAAAATCAGAACAATCTGATCCTGTTGAGGCAGAATTAAAAAAATTAACTTTAACTGAAAAGATCGGTCAAATGACAATGATCGGCATTTATGGTTTTGATATTGATGATGATAGTTCTTGGATGCTGCATCAATATCATTGCGGCGGTATTATCTTATTTGATCGAAATATGGATACAAAATCGCAGGTTAAGCAGCTTGTAGAGAATTTACAAAATAAATCTGAGGAAAAAGTTCCGTTATTTATTGCCATTGACGAAGAAGGCGGCAGAGTTGCAAGAATGAAAAATGAAATTGATCCGCCGCCTGCTCAAGAAGAAATTGGCAATAGCGGCGATCCTGAATCAGCAAAAATTTGGGCTGAAAAAATTTCAAAAGAATTAAAATCTTTAGGTATAAATGTAAATTTTGCGCCGGTTGCTGATGTCGGCTCACCGGATACAAGATCATTCAGCAATGATGCGGCAACGGTTGCAACTTTTGTAGATTCTGCAGCAAATGGTTATGAAAGTGAAAATTTTATTTATTGTTTAAAACATTTTCCGGGCATTGGCAAACGTTTAACTGATCCTCATCAAGAAATTTCATCTGTTGATGTTTCACGTGATATACTTGATAAAGAAGATTTATTGCCGTTTAAATCGATCATTGATAAACATTCGCCGGATAAATTTATGGTTATGGTTTCACATTTAAAATATCCGGCTATAGATCAAGAGAATGCTGCAACGTTATCTTATAATGTTATGACGAATTTACTTAGAAACGAACTCGGTTATAAAGGTATCATAATAACTGATGATTTAGAAATGGGCGCAGTATCGAATCACAATTCTTTTAAAGATATTGGCGTTAATGCTGTCAAGGCTGGTGCTGATATTTTGCTTATTTGTCACGATTATGCACACGAACAAGAAGTATATCTTGGAATTTTAGAGGCAGTCCAAAAAGGTGAAATTAGCGAAGAAAGAATTAATGAATCTGTTCGCAGAATTTTAAAGGTAAAACTTGAAAATTTGCAAGATGATAAGTCAAATTAGAATTTCTTGAAAAATTATTGACAATATTTAAATACAGTAATATAATTTATACATACTATTTAAGTATGTATTTTTTATTTTGAGGAGGCAATTATAATGAGTGAAGAACGTAAATATAAATTTGAAACTTTACAATTACACGTTGGTCAAGAACAGCCTGATCCTGTTACTGATGCTAGAGCCGTGCCAATTTATCAGACTACGTCTTATGTTTTCCATAATTCAAAGCACGCCGGCGATCGTTTTGGTCTTCGTGATGCAGGTAATATTTACGGTCGTTTAACTAATCCAACTCAAGACGTTTTAGAAAAGCGAATTGCTGCACTTGAAGGCGGATCAGCGGCTTTAGCTCTTGCATCAGGCGCAGCCGCCGTTTCATACGCTATTCAAGCTCTTGCACATACCGGCGATCATATCGTTGCAGCAACTACGATTTACGGCGGAACTTATAATTATTTTGAACATACTTTGCCGCTTTATGGCGTTACAACTACTTTCGTCGATCCAACGAAAGGCGTTAAAGTTTTTGAAGAGGCTATTCAAAAAAATACGCAATTAATTTTTATTGAGTCCGTCGGAAATCCTAACGCAAATTTAATTGATATTCAAGCGGTTGCTGATATTGCACATAAATATAATATACCTTTAGTTATTGATAATACTTTTGCAACGCCGTATCAAATCAGACCTTTTGAATATGGTGCAGATATTGTAATTCATTCAGCAACAAAATTTATCGGTGGACACGGTACGACGCTTGGCGGAATTATTGTTGAAAGTGGAAAATTTGATTGGGAAAAATCCGGCAAATTTAGTTGGCTTGTTGATCCTAATCCAAGTTATCACGGAGTAAGTTTTTACAAAGCATTAGGATCAGCGGCTTTTGTAACTTATATTCGTGCAATTTTACTTCGTGATACCGGTGCGGCAATTTCACCATTTAATGCTTTCTTACTCTTGCAAGGTACTGAAACTTTATCATTGAGAGTTGAAAGACATATTGAAAATTCTTTAAAAGTTGTAGATTTTCTAGCTAAACATAAAAAAGTTGCAAAAGTTAATCATCCGGCAGTAAAAGATCACCCGGATCACAAACTTTATCAAAAATATTTTCCAAATGGCGGAATTTCAATCTTTACTTTTGAAATTAAAGGCGATTCCAAAACGGCACAAAAATTTATTGATCATTTAAAAATCTTTTCATTGCTTGCTAATGTTGCTGACGTTAAATCTCTTGTCATTCACCCTGCGTCAACTACTCATTCACAAATGACTGAAAAAGAACTTCTTGAGTCCGGCATTACACCTTCAACGATTCGTCTTTCAATCGGTACTGAACATATTGACGATATAATTTGGGATTTAAGTCAAGCATTTGATGCAATTTGATCAAATGTAAATCAAAAATTTATAAATAAAATAAAAAACTACTCTTCAGTTAGAAAATTTTTCACTATCTGAAGAGTTTTTTATTTGTAATGAAAATTTATTCCATTTCAGTCCACCATCTTGTAAATTTTTGTCCGGCTTGTCCAATGTAAACTTTTTCACCGATCATCGGCGTTAATCTTTCAAATGGTTTATCTTTACTCATATAATCCATTACGTTAAAAGGTTCTTTCCAATCGTGATAAGCTAATGCAAATTTGCCGTTATGTGAAGTTACAAGCTGTTTTGCTCCAACATCAACTGTAGCTTGTGCAGTTTCTTCCGGCATCAAATGAATATTATGCCAACGTTCGTTATATTGACCGTTTTCCATTAGTGCGAGATCAAAACCGTTGAAACGTTGACCTATATCTTTAAAATGACTTCCGTAGCCGCCGTCACCACTGCAGAAAACTTTCAATTTCGGCGTTATGAAGGCAAAACTGCACCATTCAGTTGGATTGCTTGTTAAAAATCTGCCTGAAAAATGTTGTGAAGGCAAGATATGAATTTTTAAATTGTCAAACAAATTTATTTCAGTATACCAATCTTCTTCGTGAATTTTATTCAGATCAAAATTCCATTGCTCAAAATATTCACCAACACCTAGCGGACAAACAATTTTTTTGATTTTCGGCTTTAAAGCCATAACACTTGAATAATCAAGATGATCCCAATGATCGTGAGTTATCGCTAAAACGTCAATTTCCGGAAAATCTTCAGCAGTATAAATATTACTGCCGTCAAAAGCCTTGTTAATAAAGAAAATCGGCGATCCATAGCTTGAAAAAACTGGATCAATCAAAATTTTATAACTATAGATCTGTAAATAGAAAGTTGAATGTCCCATCCAAATTAAAACGTTTTCATTTGAAGGTATAGATCGTAAATCTGTTTTTTTCGATAACATTTTTTCTTTCGGAAATAAATTTGTTTTGTCTCGCATTATAAATTTGTACGTGGCTAAAAATCGATTTTCATCCGGGTTAGTCATAATTTGCACTGGATTTAAACATTGAAATTGTCCATTCACATAATGAGGTGAAGCCTTAATGCGTTCTAATCGCTCGCCGCTCGGCAGTCGTCCAAATTTCGGCTGATTCACAAAATAAAATCCTCCGCCGGATAATAATCCTAATGCTCCGAGTCCGCCTAAAATAAATGTTCTTCTGTCCACTGTATCACCTGCACTTTAAAATTTTTCTTCTAATATAAATCATTAAGTCTACTTTAGTCAATTAAACTTTTCATAACCAAAAATTTTTAGCGTTGATTTATTAAAGTTACAGCTATAAAATAAAAACAGGTGATGAAATGAAAATAAATTTTTCGATTGAAGAGATCAATTTTGATCTGTTGAAAATGTTATTGATCGATCGAACGACGAAAAAAAATATTATTTGGGCAACGAATGATTATAATGCACTCGGTGAAGAATACAGCGCAAGAAGTGAAATTAAAATTGAATTGATAACCGGCAATAATTCAAAAATTATTCAGCCACGCTTTTTAAAATCTGATCAACACAAAAAAAATCGTGTTCGTGATAAAGCTGAAATTTTTACTCCGGCGTGGATTTGCAACGAACAAAATAATTTGATCGATCAATCCTTGAATACTTCTGATTGGCGATCGTACGTTGAGGCGAATTTTCTTGAAATAACCTGCGGCGAAGCTCCTTATATTGTCAGTCGCTATGATTCCGTTACCGGTGAAAAAATTCCTATCAAAAATAGAATCGGTCTTTTGGATAGAAAACTTCGGCTTGTCGATGAAAATATTTCAAGTCATAATGAATGGATCGAATGGACTAAAAAAGCCTTTCAAAGTGTTTACGGCTATGAATTTCAAGGCGATAATTTATTAATTGCTCGTATGAATTTAATGTTGACTTACATTGAATATTATAAAAATCGTTTCAGTATTTCGCCGGAACAAGATCATTTGAAAGAAATTGCAAAAATTATATCGTGGAATTTATGGCAAATGGACGGCTTAACAAATAAAATTCCTTATTTCGATGATATTCATATAAATTTATTCAGCAAAGCATCAGAGGAAAATATTTATTGCAAAATTTTTGATTGGAAAGATGACAAAGAAAATGTTTTTGATAAAGATATAAGGCGATGAAAAATGTTTGATGAAATTTTTCAATATAAATTGATCTATATTTTTGAAATTCCTTATGACACTCACAAAGGACTTTTAAAAATTGGTGAGACAACTATAAAAAATGTCAATAACATTGAAAAGTTGATCCCTAATTGTAAAAAATTAAATGACGCGGCAAATGAGCGGATCAAAGAGTTTACAAATACCGCCGGAATTAAATTTAACTTACTGTATACTGAACTTGCTATTAAAAGCGACAAAGGAAATTATCAAGCGTTTAGAGATTATGACGTGCATAGAGTGTTGATAAATTCAAATGTCGAAAGAATTTTTATAGATGAAACGACAGGCAGAGAATGGTTTAAAGTTAGTCTTGATGATGCAATTCGTGCAATTCAAGCCGTCAAGCTGAATATGGATAATTTGTCAGGTGTACCTGGTGAAACTAACAAAATTTCTATTACATTACGCCCGGAACAAGAAGATGCAATTAAACAAACTGAAAATTATTTCAAAAAAGGCAAAACTTTTTTATGGAATGCAAAAATGCGTTTCGGCAAAACTTTATCAGCGTTGGAATTGATCCGCAGAATGGAATTTGCAAAGACTATTATAATTACTCATCGTCCGGTTGTTGATAAAAATTGGTATGAAGATTTTAATAAAATTTTTCAAGAAGGAAATTATATTTACGGATCTAAAAATAAAGGCAATTCGATCAAAAAATTATTAAGCAGCGGAAAGAATTTTGTTTATTTCGCTTCAATTCAAGACCTTAGAGGCTCTGACACTGTCGGCGGAAAATTTTCCAAAAATGAAACGATTTTTAACACTGATTGGGATTTAGTTATAGTTGACGAAGCGCATGAAGGTACTACTACGGCACTTGGCGACAGCGTAATTAAAAAGATCGTCAAGGATAATTCAAAATTTCTTGCGTTGAGTGGCACGCCGTTTAACATTCTCGGCAATTACGAAGATAATATTTATACGTGGGATTATGTGATGGAACAGCGTCAAAAAATTGAATGGGATCAAAATCATTTTGGTGATTCTAATCCTTATGACGAATTGCCGACTATGAATATTTTTACTTACAATCTCGGTGAACTTCTCAAAAATTCTGCTTACGTTGAGTTAGAAGACAAGGCTTTTAATTTCCGTGAATTTTTCCGAACGAATGATAACGGTAAATTTATTCACGAAGATGATATAAAAAGTTTTTTGAATTTGCTGATCAAGCCCGGCGATGATAATTATCCATATTCGACTGAAGAATATCGAAAACTTTTTCAGCATTCATTATGGATTATACCCGGAGTTAAAGAAGGTAAAGCGTTAAGCCGCCTTTTGAAAAATCACCCGATATTTAGGAATTTTGAAATTGTAAATGTCGCCGGAAATGGTGACGATAACGAAGAATCTTTTGACGCTTTTGAAAAAGTGCAGAATGCTATCAATAATTACGATTATACAATTACGATTTCTTGCGGCAGATTAACTACAGGCGTTACAGTTCCTGAATGGACTGCGGTTTTTATGTTAGCCGGCAGTTACTCAACTTCGGCGGCAAGTTATTTACAAACAATTTTCCGCATTCAAACGCCTTGCAATAAGAATGGCAAGATCAAAAGAAATAGTTATGTATTCGATTTTGCGCCGGATCGAACTTTGAAAATGGTTGCTGAATCAGTTGCAATTTCTGCTAAAGCCGGTAAGACTGACGATAACGATCGATCAATTCTCGGTGAATTTCTGAATTTCTGTCCGATAATCGCTTTTGACGGCGGTGAAATGATCAATTTTGACGCAAGTAAACTTTTGCAACAATTAAAACGTGCTTATGCTGATCGTGTCGTTAAAAATGGTTTTGATGATACGAGTTTATATAATGATTCGCTGTTGAAAATAAATGAAATAGAATTTGAGAAATTTAAAAATCTCACAAAAATTGTTAGCTCGTCTAATTCACAGCCGAAAGTCAAAGATATTGAAATTAATTCTCAAGGTTTCACTGATGAAGAATACGAAAGAATCAAACGGCTTGATAAAAAGCCTAAACGTGAATTAACTGATGAAGAAAATAAATTTTTGGAAGAAGTCAAACGAAGAAATAAATTGAAAGCAACTGCAATTTCGATTTTAAGAGCAATTTCTATTCGTATGCCGTTATTGATCTATGGTGCTGATATTCCGATCGACAAAGATTTTACTATTGAAATGCTGCTTGAAATTGATAATGATTCTTGGAATGAATTTATGCCGAAAGGTGTTACTAAAGAAGTTTTCAAGAATTTTATCAAGTACTACGATCCGGAAATTTTCATTGTTGCAGGTCATAAAATCAGAAATCTTGCTAAAAGTGCTGATGATCTTCCGCCGACTGAACGAATTAAAAAGATCGCTGAATTATTTTCGACGTTTAAGAATCCTGACAAGGAAACTGTTTTAACTCCGTTTAGAGTTGTAAATATTCATATCAGTGAAAGTTTCGGCGGCTATGATTTTTTTGATGAGAATCACGAAACAATTTTAGAAAGTCCTCGTTACGTCGAAACGAAAATTTTTAAAAATCTCAAAGCTAAAATTCTTGAGATCAATTCAAAGACAGGTTTATATCCATTGTATGTAACTTACAGCATTTATCGATCACGGCTCGGCAATTTCAACGAAAGCGATCTTAAGCCTGAGGCTCTGCGCAGAACTTGGGATCAAACCGTCAACGAAAATATTTTTGTAGTTTGCAAGACACCTATGGCAAAAGCGATAACTAAAAGGACTCTCGGCGGCTTTAGAAATATTTCTGTCAATGCTCATTATTTTGTTGACTTGATCAAGTTGTTGAAGAATGAACAACATAAATTTGTAAGACGTGTTAAGAGTGAAAGTACTTGGAAGAAAGGAACAAATTTTATGAAATTTGATGCAGTTGTTGGAAATCCGCCTTATCAAATTGCTATTGAAGGCGATAATAAAAATTTTGCTTCACCAATTTACAATAAATTTTTAGAGGCTGCAATTAAAATTTCTGATAGAGTATCATTAATTCACCCGGCAAGATTTTTATTTAATGCCGGAGCAACTCCAAAAGATTTTAATAGAGATTTTCTCAATGATAAACATTTTAGAATCGTAAAATATTTTCAAAACAGCAATGAACTTTTTCCGAATACTGATATTAAAGGCGGTATCGTGATAACTTATTATGACAGCAAAGAAGATTTTGGAGTGATTGGAACATTTATTCCATTTGAAGAATTAAAATCTATTCATCAAAAAGTTGTAATTGATAACAAAGATTTTAAGCCGCTCAGCGATATTGTATATAGTCAAATAAATTTTAGATTATCTCAAAAGGCTTATGAAGATTTTCCAGATTTGCCTCAACGATTAACTGATAATGCGTTAAGGACAAATGCTTTTGATGTTATGCCTGATATTTTTTTAGATGATAAGCCATTTGATGATCAAGAATATTTTCAAATGCTTGGAAGACAAAATAAGAATCGTGTTTATAAATGGGTACGCCGTGATTATATGGAAGATAACGAAAGTTTTTATTACTTTAAAGTCTTCATTCCAAAAGCAAATGGAAGTGGAGCAATAGGAGAAGTATTATCAACGCCGCTTGTCGGCTTGCCGCTTGTCGGCTTGCCGCTTGTCGGCTCCACACAGACGTTTATAAGCGTCGGAGCGTTCGATAGTAAGGCGGAAGCGGTCGCAGCATTGAAATTTGTCAAAACAAAATTTGCAAGGGCTTTACTGGGCATTTTAAAAGTTACTCAAGATAACCCGCCGGAAACTTGGGCTAAAGTTCCACTACAAGACTTCACCACTAATTCAGACATTGACTGGTCAAAATCGATCGCTGAGATCGATCAACAGCTTTATAAAAAATATAATCTTTCAACCGAAGAAATTAATTTTATTGAAACGCACGTTAAAGCGATGAATTGATTTTTTTCGGCAATATAAAAAGCAGTCCGTGATGAGACTGCTATATTTTTTTGATCAAATTTTTAATTCTCTTTTAAATTTTTCAAGCCTTCTAAAATTTCTTCCATTGTCAATGGCGGCTCTTGATATTTTTCTTCAGTATAATCGCCGTCTCCAACAGTAACAAGTTCCATAAATTTCAAATAGCCTGCTCTACCTAAACTGTCAACTAATGCTTTATGTCCTGCTCTTAAAACTGCAACAGAATCATTTAAATCAACATTAATCATTTTTTCACCTCGCAAATTCAATCGAAATGATAATTTATCGTTTCAATTTTTATAAATATCATTTCTCTTGTCAACGTCGATAACGAGAATTAAAATTTTATCGTCTTGAATATCTGCTATGATTCGATAATCACCAACACGATAACGCCAATAACCGGCAAGATTACCTGTCAATGCTCGACCTTTATAACGTGGATTTTCACAACCTTCAAGATTTTTATTAAGCCAATTTTTGATCCTAGTTGCAATTTGATTGTCAAGTTTAGCAAATGCTTTTTCGGCATCAGGTGAAATTTCAATTCTATAAGCCTTCATTAAATACCAAGCCTTTCCCAAACTTCCTCTGCAGGATAACTGACAGGATTTGCTCTGTATTCTGCCATTGCTTTATCAGCCGCTCTAATGTCTTCTTCATCTTCAAGCCTTTCAAGCAATGCACGACGAATAAATTCTGAAACGCTAATATCTTTCTCCGCCGCAAAATCTTCCATTCTCTCATATGCTTTGTCATTAATTTCAAATGAAACTTTCAATTTCTTTCACCTCTTAAAATTGATTTGTAACTGTTTATATTTATTATCGATCAATTTAGTGATATACTTTAACTCGTTAATTATAAATTCAAGGAGAAATTTAATGAAGAAATTCAAAATAATTTTTTCGATCGTCATTGCGATCATAATTTTTTTTGCAGCAATTTTTTTAATGCCAACGCCGGAAGGTTTTCCGATTTTGGAATATCATACAATTACTAATACGCCGGACATTGATTCAAAAAGATATAATGTCTTGCCTGCAGATTTCAATGCACAGCTTGATTATCTTCAGCAGAATGGTTATAATACAATTACGATTCAAGAATTTTCTTTAGCACGTCAAGGAAAATTAACTTTGCCGGATAAGCCGATCATTTTGACTTTCGATGATGGCTATTCTGATAATTATGAAGTGATGATGCCGATTCTTCGATCTCACAAGATGAAGGCTGTTGTTTATGTTATCGCTAATGAATTAGGCAAGCCCGGCTATTTGACGATCAAACAAATTCAAGAAATGCAAGGTCGTGGAATTGAGATCGGATCACATACTGCGAACCATAGACAGCTTGTCGGTTTAACTCATAAGGAAATTTTGCACGAAGTTAGAGACTCAAAAATTTTTCTTGAATGGAGCGGAATAAATTCAATAAGCAGTCTTTCATATCCAAATGGTGCTTATGATGATGAACTTGCAGAAATTATCAAGAATGAAAATTATCTTTCTGCAGTTACAGGAGATCCCGGATTGAATGATTTTGAAACGAATCCATATTTATTGCAGCGTGTAAATATTCCTCAACCACGATTAGGAATTTTTGAATTTCGCTTGCGTCTTTTGAAGGCTGAAATTTTTGCTAAATTAGGTATCTTTCAACATAAATTGCAAAGGTGATTGATTTATATTGAGTTTAATAAAAAAATCGTTGGCAACTGCAATGGCTTTGATCACTTCGTTGTCAATGACAATTTCTGAAGCAAGAAGTGATAAAAAACCATTCACTTCAACGATTATGCACAAATTAGAAGTTGACAGCGTCGACAGCGGCGGAACTTTGATTTTTTCAGACAGTCCGGAATATGTCAACGATAACGGGATTTTGTATTCTGATATTGTCGAAGGTGATGCAAGAATTTTATTCTATCATCTAAATAATAGTTTTGTTAATAAGCGGCTTGCAGTGATCGTTGAAAATGTTTCTGATCAATTTAATACTGTCGATATAAATCGTGGTGCGATAACTGATCCGAGTGCTGATTTTTTATATGTCGGCAAAACTGTACAAACTGATTATATGAAAAAATCTTTTCACTCTTCGATCTATATGCTGAAGAATGATAGAAAACTTTTTTTGGACGAAATAAGCAGTTACCTAATCAAGCCCGGTCAACTTCTTTATGGAGTTTACGATTTTAACGCCGCTCATCCTGTAAAAATTTCGGTTTTAATGTATCCACAAGCCGCTGATCCGTTAGAGTTTTCAAAATGGGCTAAAATTCTTCCGAAAGATGAACAGCGTTTAAGAGGAACTTTCAAAAATATGAATCGAACTATCACGACGAAAAAAATTTATGATCCTGACAAAGATGGTATCGGTTACATAATGCTTGCTGATGATGTTAATGATCTTTTCAAAGTTGGAATTGATGCAACGGACAATAGCGAAGTTACGAATTATGGAAATTACGGAATTAATTACACGATCAATTTAAAAACTGCAAGCGATTCAGCAACTCGAATTTGTTTAACGCCGCTCGGTGGATATTATGCCGGAGCAATGAGATCATTTTATAACAGCAAAACGAATGTATTTTTAACTCCGCCGGGTCGTATATATTTTGGTGATAAGACTCCTAAAGAGCCTGAAAATGTAACTAAAGCACGTGAAGAAGGACTTGCAATTTTTACTAATCATACTGAACTTGCTGAACTCGGAAATTATATCGGGGAAGTCAGTTTTGAATTTTCACCGCCGGGCGCATCAAATTTGCCGGTACATATTATTTTGATGCCTAAAGATAATTGATCAAAAAAATTTTTATGAAGGAGTGAATCATTATGAAAATTTTAGCCCGTCAACTGACAATCGATCTTTATAATTGCAAACAAAATAAAATGCACGACGCTGAAGAGATAAAGAATGTTTTAACTAAAGCCTTCGGTGACAAGCCAACTTTGCAAGCGTCAAATATTTCAAATGATCATATATCAATAATCGGTGCTTTTTCCGAAGGACATATTGCCATTCACGTTTATTCTGAACTTCGATATGTTGCCGTCGACGTTTTTACTTGCAGTGATGATACTGAGCCGGAATTATTAAGCAAGGAACTTAGAAAATTTTTTCAACCGGATAAAATTAAATCAACCTTCTTGAAACGTGGCGATTTTGGTCAAGAAAGAGAGATCAAGCCGAAGATCAAAACAAAAGTTGCTCCTCTGCGAAAAATACATAATACAGGCGCAAAAGTTATTAAAACTCTTGTGCGAAGGAATGATAATTAAATGAATTTAACTGAAATAGTCAACACTTACGAAGAAATTTATAAAACTTTTGGCGGAATTAGAAATTGTACGATCATTTGTTGCGCTGATCACGGTGTCGCCGCTGAAAATGTCAGTGCTTATCCTAAAGCTACAACTGCGCAGATGGTTAAAAATTATCTTATTTCACAAGGTGCAGCAGCTAATGCTTTTGCTGATTTTGCTCATTCTGAATTGATCGTTGTTGATGTTGGTGTGGATGCTGATATTAACGATCTGCCAGAAATTGTGAATAGAAAAATTGCTCGCGGCACTAATAATATTGCTAAAGGTCCGGCAATGACGATCGAACAGGCAATGGAAGCGATTGACATTGGAGTTGAGATCGTTAAAACTACTTTTGAGGCAAGATATAATTGTTATTTGCCGGGTGAAATGGGAATTGCAAACACTACTTCAAGCGCAGCACTTGCAGCAATGCTTTTAAATCTGCCTGTTGAAGAAGTTACAGGTCGTGGCACGAATATTTCAGATGAACGATTCAAACATAAAATTGAAGTCGTCAAGCGTGCTGTTGAGATCAACTCAAAAGAATTAATAATGAGCGATAGAGAAGAAAAATATCAAGCGATTGAAATTCTTTCAAAAGTCGGCGGCTTTGAAACAGCTTGTATGGTCGGCATCTACATAGGTGCTTGGCAGCATCATTCACTTGCAATAATTGACGGTTTTAACTCAGCGATAGCGGCTTTGATCGCTTGTAAAATTGTTCCTGATTGTCGATCTAATATGATTGCGTCACATATCGGACGCGAGAAAGGTCACAAATTAATTCTTGATGAATTAGAATTGCAGCCTATGTTGAATTTAAATCTTGCACTTGGTGAGGCGATCGGCTCTTCAATCGTTGCAAATATTTTAGATAAATTGTCTGATGTTTACGATGAAGAAATTTTTGATAACGTTGATAATAATGATGATGACGATGAGGAAAATGATTTTAATTTTGACTTTAATTTTGATAACGATGATGATGACGATGAAGAAGACGACGACAAATTTGCAATTGAATTAAATATTTATGATACGCCCGGAATGGATCAACGTTTTCAAATTCGCAATGATGATGATTCGACGATTGAATTTAAATATATGGGCGATGAAAATATTTCTGTTACAGATCGGACATTCAATTTCTATCTTAACACTATGCCGCGACTTGATAAAAGTATGATGGAGCGCTGTCAAAAATTGATCGATAATCTTTCAAAACCTTATGGAAGTCTTGGACTTTTGGAAGAAATTGCAATTCAAACGGCGGGTATTTCCGGTGAAGAAATTCCGTCAAGTCATTTGAAATCAACTTTGATCTGTTTCACTGATAAATATGATGACGTGAAAGAATATGAAAATTGCATTGATAACGACGAAGAACCGCCATTTGATAATCCGCTTTGCAATGTTGTTGATACCGCTGAAAGTTTTGACGTTGATGTTATTTTTGGAGCTATTAATAATGCTGAAGACCTTGCAACGGTTTTTGACTTCGGAAGAATGATAGCTGAAGATATTAGTTTTAAAGTGCCGATTGTTGGTATTGCGATAATTAACGACATTTCACATTACGAAGATATAACCGAAGAATTGATCAGTACACTTTTAACTGATGAAGGCAAATTAAAATATAATGCTGACGAATTTTTAAAATACGTTCCAAAAATTCGACAAAATTTAGTAAGCGGCGTTATCGGAGCTATAATTTCCGCTGTTCATAATGGCAGCTTGATTGTTGTTGATTCCGGCGCAGTTGATATAATTGCTCGTTATCTTGAAAAACTTTGTCCGGAAGTACAACAATATATCTTGCACGCCTCAAGACTTGTTGTTAATGATGTTGACGGCGATGACGATGAACTTGACGGCGAAGTTGTTTTTATAGGAATCGAAATTGTTTATGCGGCACTTCACGCACTAAACGAAATGAAATCCTTTAAAGATACCGGCGTTGATATTGCGATTGACGGCGCAGGATCATTTTATCAATCGCAAATTAATTAACAAAAAAATTTTTACCGCATTTCGATTTTTATCGTTATGCTTTTTTTATTTCTATGATATATTTTTTATAATTTTGTAGCATTTTTATGTATTCTTTAATAAATTTCTTGACAGCAAAACATTGACAGATTATAATTAGCAAATGATCTTTGAATGCTTTAAATTAAGCGTTGATTATTGATAATTTTAGTTTTGAGGTGTTATTAATGAAGAGAACTTTTCAACCAAATAATCATTGGAGAAAGAAAACTCATGGTTTTCGTGAGCGTATGAAGACTAAAGGCGGTCAGATTGTGATCAAGAGACGCAGACAACGTGGTCGCAAAAAGCTCACAGCTTAAATCTTTTGCAGGTCACTATCAAGTGACCTTTTTAAAATTTAGGAGGCTTTAAAAAATGTACGAATTACCCAAAAATATTATTTGTCGTGATAATCAAGAGTTCAACAAAGTTTATTCGTTGGGGCGTTCGTATGTTAATAATCAACTTGTTGTTCACGTGTTGAAATCAGACAAAATCAAAGGTAAAGTCGGATTTGCGGTTGGTAAAAAAATTGGTAATGCTGTCATTAGAAACAGGATCAAGAGAATGATGCGAGAGGCTTACAGACTTTGCCGCCACGAAATAAATTCGGAAGTTTCAATGATTTTGATCGGACGAAAAGCACTAATTGACGCAAAATGTGATGTTGTCATTAAGGCTTTTAAAAATATTTGCGTGAAAGCAAAAATTTTGAGGAATTAAAAAATGAAGGAAATATTTATAGCAATTATCAAATTCTATCAAAATTGGATTTCACCTTTAAAGCCGCCGACTTGTAGATTTATACCAACTTGTTCAAATTATGCAATTATAGCTATAAAAAAATACGGAACAATTAAAGGCAGCTTTTTGACATTGAAACGATTATTAAGATGTCAACCATTTTCTAAAGGTGGTTATGATCCTGTTCCGTAAGTTAATAGATCAAATTTGCAGGTATACTTTTAAATTTAGTTGTAGGATGTGATGTCTTGGAGGAAGCAGGTTTCTTTAGCTCTATATTTGCTCCAATCGAAAATATCTTGCACTTTGCTATAGAAATTCTTTATTCGATGACTGAAAATTTAGGTTTTGGCAGTTACGGTTTAGCGATCATTTTATTAACTGTAATTATAAAAATTTTGCTTTATCCGCTGACAGCTAAGCAAATAAAATCAATGAAGGCAATGCAAGAATTACAACCTGAGCTGAAAAAACTTCAGGAAAAATACAAAGATAATCCTCAAGTAATGCAACAAAAACTTGCTGCACTTTATCAAAAGGCGGGAGTAAATCCATTAGCCGGTTGTTTGCCTATGTTGATTCAAATGCCGATATTAATGGGAATGTACTATGCGTTGTTTAATTTTGACTATGGCGGAGCAGAACCATCATTCTTATGGCTGCCGAGTCTGTCACAAACAGATTCAACATATATTCTGCCGTTTTTGTCAGCATTAACAACTTTTTTGCAACAAAAAATGACTATGATGGAAGGCACTCCTCAAAAAAAAACTTTAATGATAATTATGCCGATCTTTATCGGTTGGATTAGTTTAAATTTTCCAGCAGGTTTAGTCTTGTATTGGGTTACTATGAATATAGTTCAAATTGTACAACAATGGTGGGTAACTAAAAATGAAACTACACCTGGAAATAAGGAGGCTGCTTGAGTGGCGAAAGTGATTGAAAAATCTGCAAAAACTGTTGAGGAAGCTTTAAAAGCAGCGGTTGAAGAGCTTGGAGTTAGTGAAAATGACGTAACTTATGAAGTTGTTGAAGAGGCTTCAAGAGGCTTTTTAGGTCTTATAGGAACAAAACTTGCAAAAATTCGTGTTACAGTTAAAGAAAGTGATAATTTACCTTTAAAAAGTGAAGTTCCGAAAAAAATTGAGCCTGTTGTTGAAAAAAAAGAAGTTATAACTGAACAGACAGAAAATATTGCAGAAAAATCATATGTACCTAATAAAATTGAAATTGCCGAGAAGTTTTTGAAAGATATATTTGAAAAAATGAAATTAGATGTAAAAATCGAAATTAATGAAAAAGACGACAGATATATTTTCAATCTTTTTGGTGAAAATTTAGGCATATTGATTGGCAAGCACGGTCAAACGCTGGATGCTTTGCAGTATCTTTTAAATCTTGCGGCTAATCGTAATGAAAATGATCAGCGTATTCATTTTATTGTTGATGTTGAAAATTACAGAGGTCGTCGTGAAGAAACTTTGAAAAATTTAGCGATGAATCTTGCTGAAAGAGCAATAAGAATGAATCAAGATGTCAGACTTGAACCTATGAATAGACACGAAAGAAAAGTAATTCATACTTCACTGCAGGATAATGACAAAGTTATAACTCATAGTGTTGGTGAAGAACCTCATCGTCATATAATTATTTCTCCAAAAATTTATAATAAGGATAAAAATATTTCAAAAAACTAATTGTACCATAAAAAATTGTTTTAAATTTAGAGGTAACGGTGAAAGAGTTGTCTCGACAACATTAATTGTGTTGTTGACAGATGACTCTTTTATTTTATGAAAGGATATTTTATGAAACAAGATGAAACTATCAGTGCTATATCAACGGCTATTGGTGCTGCTGGTATAGGAATAATTAGAATGAGCGGAATAAATTCCATAGAAATAGCAGACAAAATTTTTAAAGCTATAGATGGAAAAATGTTAAAAACAATTACAAATAAAGGTATCTCTTTCGGAAAAATTTTTGATTCTGAAGGCAATATTATTGATGAGGCGATTGTTTTAGTAATGCGTTCACCTAATTCTTACACTAAAGAAGACGTAGTTGAATTACAATGTCACGGTAGTGCACTTGTATTAAGAAAAGTGTTATTAAGGACGTTGGATTTAGGGGCAAGATTAGCGGAACGTGGTGAATTTACTAAACGTGCATTTTTGAATGGAAGATTAGATTTATCACAAGCACAAGCCGTTTTAGATGTAATTCAAGCCAAAACTGATGAGGCTTTGAAAATGGCAGAAAATAAATTAAATGGTATTGTAAAAAATGAAATTTTCAAGGTAAAGCATAAAATTTTAGATATTATTACACATATTGAAGCTATAATTGATTTTCCTGAAGACGATATTGATGATGTTTCACGTGAAAATATCGAACAAGGAATTAATGACGCTCTTAATGAGGTTAATAAATTCTTAAAATATGAAACTAAAGATAAAATTTTAAAAGAAGGTATAGAAACCGTCATTTTAGGTAAGCCAAATGTTGGCAAATCTAGTTTACTTAATTTCTTATCAAAAAATGATAAGGCAATAGTTACAAATATTCCAGGTACAACTAGAGATTTAATTGAAGAAATTGTAAATATTGAAGGTATACCATTAAAAATTATTGATACCGCCGGCATTCATAATTCTAGCAATGAAATTGAAAATATTGGTATCAATAAATCTATAGATTGTGCTAAAAAAGCTGATTTAATTCTTGCCTTATTTGATGGTTCTCGTATTCTCGACGCTGAAGATGAAAAGATTTTTAATCTGATACAAGGCAACAATGCAATGATTTTAATAACGAAATCGGATCTGCCAAAAATGTTAAACGTTGAAGAATTGCAAAAACAATTTCCAAAGTTAAAATTAATTTCTATTTCAGTAAAAAATCAAAATGGAATATCCGAACTTCAAAAATCTATTTTAGAGATGATCGAAAATTTTAGTGATGAATTAAATTATATAAAGTCAGCAAGAGAATTAGAAATTTTGAAACGTGTCAAGCAAAATCTTGAGCAAGCTAAAGAAACAGCAAAATTAGACGCAGAAATTGATCTTATATCTATAGATTTGCGTTATGCACTTCAAGCATTAGATACTTTAACCGGTGAATCAGTTGACGAGGAGATCATAAACGAGATTTTTTCAAAATTCTGTGTCGGTAAGTAAATTTTATAAGTATAGCTAAATAATTTTAAGGTTGTGATAATAATAATGTTTATAGCTGGAAAATATGATGTAATTGTGATCGGTGCAGGTCACGCCGGAATAGAAGCTGCGCTTGCGTCCGCTCGAATTGGCTGTAAAACCTTAATGACAACTCTATCTCTTGAAAATATTGCAATGATGCCTTGTAATCCTTCGATCGGTGGTCCTGCAAAAGGTCATCTTGTCCGTGAAATTGATGCTTTAGGCGGTCAAATGGGTATAACTGCTGATAAAACCTGCATTCAATTTCGTATGCTAAATACAGGTAAAGGTGCTGCGGTTCATGCTCTTCGTGCGCAAGCTGATAAGAAAATTTATCAAGCTGTAATGAAAGAAATTTGCGAAAATACAAAAAATCTAGATATAAAACAAGTTTTGGTTGAAAAAATTATCATTGAAAATAAAAAAATCGTCGGTGTTATTACCGAGACTGGTGAAATTTTTCAAGCTACAGCTGTAATTTTAGCATCCGGAACATATTTAAAAGGTCGTATTATCATTGGTGAAACTATTTATGACGGTGGTCCTAATGGTCAACGTGCTGCAATAAATTTATCTGATGCTTTGAAAGAAGTCGGAATAAAATTTATGCGTTTTAAAACCGGTACACCGGCTCGTGTTGACGGTAGAACTTTAAATTTTGAAAAAATGGAACTTCAAACTGGTGACAAAGAACCACAAAATTTTTCATTTATGACTGATATTTCTACTAAAAATCAAACTTTTTGTTACCTTACCTATACAAATTGCAAAACTCACGAGATTTTGAAAAAAAATCTTCATCGTGCGCCTATGGCAAATGGAATTATTGAAGGTACTGGTCCGCGTTATTGTCCTTCGATTGAATCAAAAATTATAATGTTCCCTGATAAAGAACGCCATCAATTATTTTTAGAGCCTGAAGGACTTCATACTCAAGAATATTATGTACAAGGTATGTCGACAAGTATGCCGATGGACGTACAAATTGAATTTTTACATACTATACCCGGACTTGAGCACGCAAAAATTATGCGTCCCGGTTACGCTATCGAATATGATTGCATTGATCCCTTACAATTAAAGCCAACGTTAGAATTTAAAACTATAGCTGGATTTTTTTCAGCCGGTCAATCAAATGGAACTTCCGGCTATGAAGAAGCTGCTGCACAAGGTATTATTGCCGGAATTAACGCTGCGAAGTTTGTTAAAAATCAAGAGCCTTTGATATTAAAACGTTCCGAAGGTTATATTGGTGTCTTGATTGATGATCTCGTCACAAAAGGAACAAATGAGCCTTATAGAATGATGACTTCACGTGCTGAATATAGACTTTTATTGCGTCAAGATAATGCCGATCTTCGTTTAACGCCTTATGGTCGACGTGTTGGGCTTGTTTCAGATGATCGTTGGCAGCGTTTCCAAGCTAAAAAAGCAGAAATTGAAAGTACAACTAAAAAACTTAACAAAATTATCTTAACGCCAAGTAAATTGACTAACGAAAAAATTTTATCTCTTAATACCAGCGAAATACATAATAATATTCCATTAAGTGATTTGCTCCGTCGCCCAAAAATCACTTATGAACAACTTCAAAAAGTTTTTGATCTTCCACAAATTTCAAGAGATGCCGCTTTTCAAGTTGAAACTAATTTTTTTTACGAAGGCTATATTAAAAAGCAATCAGAATTAGTACTAAAGCTGGAAAAATTAGAATCAAAATTAATTCCTGAAGGTACACCTTATGAAAATATTTTAAATTTACGATCTGAAGCTAGAGAAAAATTAAAATTAATTCAACCTCGATCAATAGGACAAGCAAGCAGAATTTCCGGCGTGTCACCTGCGGATATTTCAGTTTTAATTGTCTGGCTTGAAAGTCAAAATCGTAAAAATAATTAAAATCTCACTTTATCGATCTATAATTGTAAAATTTCAAATTAAAACAATTTTACTAACTGTGCTTGCAAAATAACACCTTTTTGTCTGCCTGTAAAGCCGCTTGCTCTAAGATCAAGATTTAAGTCTTTATCAGCAGAAATTTTATAGCCTAATTCTAAAACGCCGCTGCTACCTTTTCCACTAGCATTAAGATCAGTTTCAAATTCATTATGCAATTTAACTTTTTCGCTACCTTCATATTGATAAGCTAATCCATAATAAATTCTTCCGTTATCGTCAATTTTAGTTGACATAAGGCAGCCGACTTTAATTCTATTACTATCGATTGATCCCATACGATATTTTTCATCATTTGATAAATTAATATTGATTTTGTCTTGATGTGCAAATGTATATGTGCCATAAATATCGGCACTATTTTTTTCGTCGAAATTTACAATCTTGCCAACTTTAGCGTGACCGGCATAAACCGGTGCAGATTCTTCATAACGAATATCAGAAAAATTATCAGTGGCAAAATCAGTTTTAGCACGACCAAATCTGACACTGCCTTCATAGTAAACACCATCATCACGACTTTGTTTAGCAATAATACCAACCGTTATAGCATCAGAATCACCGCTGCCATCAATACCTTTGAAATTATTATCGTAGCTATTGTGATTATAGTCGACGACACCGCCAATCATTAATTTACCGGAAGATGTTTTCAATTCACGAACAACGGCAATATCAGCACCGACAATTTTATTTTCAATTTCGCCACCATTACCAGTATCAACTTTTAATTTGCCGCCACTAACAGCAGTAATTATCTTAGTATGTGATCGATCGTTTTTTGAACTATGATTTGAATTTTTGTAATCATTATCATCTTTTAAAGGTACAGTCTTTTTAAATGTTTCTATATCTGAATTTTCTTCAGTATACCTTTCATTATTGCGATTTTTCATCTCAGCCGGTGGATAAAATGTCTCAATACCGTTTGAAGTATTCAACATTTCATCATCTTTTGAGTTTTCATCGTTCAAATCTTTCGATTTATTTTGATCGTCTTCTATCATTTCAATTATTCGATCTGTACCTGAATTTATATTCGTAATGCTGCCGATTGCAGGTTGTATTAAAACTTGTGCATTGACAAATTTAAAATTAATTGCAAAAATCAAAAGTACAGTTAATAAAATCGTTTTGCAACATATATTTTTAAAATACAAATTAAGAACCTCACTTTCATAAATAATCCATTTCAGAATAATATCATATTTCTTTGTTGAAAGTCAATCATTTATTAATAAAAAAGCGATACAGCCTTAAAAACTGCATCGCTAATTTTTTGCGAAAAATTATTTAAAGTCTACAAATTCATTAATATTTGCTCCGCCTTTAATCATTGGTTCCACGAATGATCGCCAAACATTGAGAACAATGACGCGTGGATGATCTGTATCTTCGATCGCTTTTGCAAGTGCTTGAGCAAATTCTTCTTGAGTTGAAACTGCAACCGCCTTAATTCCAAAACTTTGAGCATAAGCAACATAATCCATTTGATAATCAAATTCGCAGGCAATATAACGCTCTTTATACATAACTTTTTGAAGTTGTCGAATCATTCCGAGACTTGTATTGTTTACGATCAACGAAATGATCGGCAAATTTAATCTTGCAATAGTATAAAATTCATTGCCTGTCATTTTGATACCGCCGTCACCTGTAACTGAAATTACACGGCGATTTTTACCATAAGCCATTTGTGCGCCCATTGCGGCAGGTAAACCAAAACCCATTGTGCCGAGTCCGCCGCTTGTCAGCCAAGTTCGTGGCTCTTCAATCTTCAAATGCAATGCTGCCCACATTTGATGCTGTCCAACGTCCGTAGCAAATGCAAATTTTTTTCCTGCGGTTTTCTTTGCAATTTGATTCATTGCCCAAGGAACTGTTAAACGGCTGACTTGATAATCGTAATCGTATTCATCAAGCCATTGATCAATCTGCCGCCACCATTCAATACGTTTAGCCGGTGACTCGTGTCTCATCAAAATTTTTAAAATCGTTTTCATATCGCCGGCTAATCCTAAACTGTTTTCAACATTCTTGTCAATTTCGGCAGGATCAATATCGATATGAATAAATTTTCTATTCTTAGTATATTTGCTTAAATTGCCTGTTT
The DNA here is from genome assembly GCA_017476425.1 of Selenomonadaceae bacterium. Taxonomy (GTDB): domain Bacteria; phylum Bacillota; class Negativicutes; order Selenomonadales; family Selenomonadaceae; genus Quinella. The sequence continues at coordinate 27,325 of JAFUZV010000005.1, read as the reverse complement.
GACGATCGCCAAAACGTGATCCGATCGCAATAACAAGATCGGCGGCAGCGATCGAATGATTAGCGGCTTTTTGTCCGTGCATTCCGGCAAAACCTAAATTATTTTTATGTGAACGAGGAACAGCACCTAAACCCATAAGCGTTTGAACTACAGGCAGATCAAATTTTTCAATGAAGTCAATAATTTCTTTCGACGCTCCGGCACTAATCGCACCACCGCCAACAATCGCAACAGGTCTTTCTGCATTAACGATCTCTTCAGCCGCTTCAGCTGCACATATCAAAAAATCCGGATCAGGCTTGCCGACATTTTTTTTAGGTATAGTTTCAATTTTATAATCAACTTCAGCGAAAAATAAATCACGTGGAATATCTACAAGCACAGGACCACGTCGACCACTCATCGCAATTTCAAACGCTTGACGAATCGTCGGGAGCAATTTTCTAGCATCTTTAACTTTGAAATTGTGCTTTGTGATCGGCATTGTTATATCTAAAATATCAGTTTCTTGAAATGAATCACGTCCTAGTGAACTTGTATCAACTTGCCCGGTTATCGCAACGATCGGAATTGAATCCATAAACGCAGTTGCAATACCTGTAACTAAATTTGTTGCGCCCGGACCGCTAGTCGCAATGCAAACACCAACTTTACCGCTTGCACGTGCATAACCGTCAGCGGCATGTGCTGCGTTTTGTTCGTGAGTAACTAAAATTTGATTTATACTTTTGTCATCATAAAGTGCATCATAAAGCGGTAAAATCATTCCGCCCGGATAACCAAAAAGCGTATCAACGCCTTGTTCTTTGAGACATTCAACAACGGCTTGTGCACCTCTCATATTATCACTACTTTCAAAATTTATAATTATACCTTGAAATTATTTGACACGATCAAAAATATCTTCGAGTTTAACATAAAAATCATCGTATAGTGAAATTTTTATTTCAAATTTAACTTCTGCCTTTTTTTCGGCTGTCAAGTTATCCCATTCAAAATCTTGATAAACCGAATAGACATTATCAAGCACTAATTTATCATCTTTACGAAGATAAACCTCAACACGTTTTTCTTGAGGAAATATTATCCAATATTCTTTAACTCCGTATTTTTCATAAGCATTAAATTTTTCCATACGATCACGTCTGGCAGTTGACGCTGAAGAAATTTCAACAACAAGATCAGGAGCACCGTGAACTGCATCATCTTCTACAATATCAGGATCACAAACAATAATTTCATCCGGAATAAAATGATCTTCTTCGCTTAAGAAGACATTAAACTGATTAAACGGTTCACAAGTTTTACCCTTAAGATAATCTCTAAAAATGCCGTGAATATTTCCATTTACTCGAACGTGATTAGCCTTTGGACTTGACATCATATAAATTTTGCCGTTGATAATTTCGTAGTCTTCACGATTTTCGATCAATGAATAAACTGCACCACTCATATTTAAATCACCTTTTCATTGTAAATTTTTAATAATTTTTTCTGTTGCTTCAGCAGTACCGATCTTTTTAAAACCTTCGCTATAAATATCAGCAGTTCTGTAGCCTTCAGCTAAAGTCTTATCGATCGCTGATTCAATCGCCTTTGCAGCCTCTTCAGCGTGTAATGAATATCTCAAAAGCATTGCCGCTGATAAAATCGTTCCCATAGGATTAGCAATACCTTTACCGGCAATGTCCGGTGCTGATCCGTGAATAGGTTCATAAAGGCTTGTCAATTCACCGATCGACGCTGAAGGCATTAAACCGATCGATCCGCCGATAACTGCCGCTTCATCACTCAAAATATCACCGAAAAGATTTCCGGTCACGATAACGTCAAATTGTTTAGGATTTACACAAAGCTGCATTGCACAATTATCAACGTAGAGATGATTTAATTCAACGTCTTGATAATTTTCAGCAAGTTTAGTTATCGTGCGTCTCCAAAGTCGACTTGTTGCAAGAACATTCGCCTTATCAACTGAAGTCAATTTACCACGTCTGATCTTCGCTGTCTCAAATGCTAATTTTGCAATTCGATCAACTTCTGGCACTGAATAATTTTCTAAATCCCAAGCACGTTCAACGCCGTTTTTGATCTCAGATTCACAACGATCACCAAAATAAATTCCGCCGACAAGTTCACGGACGATCACAAGATCAACGCCGTCAACAAGTTCAGGCTTTAAAGGTGAATTTTTAACAAGTGCAGTTGCAACTTTCACGGGACGCAAATTAGCATAAAGCCCTAAACCTTTACGAAGTCCCAAAATTGCACGCTCAGGACGCAGTTCAGCCTTGACATTATCCCATTTATTGCCGCCGACTGCGCCGAAAAGCACTGCATCAGCTTTCTTACAAGCGTCAAGCGTTTCATCAGGCAGCGGCAAGCCAAATTTATCGTAAGCAGTACCACCGGCATCATAAGTCTCAAATTCAAGATCAAGTTTAAATTTCTCATCAACTTTTTTCAGCACTTCAACTGCAGAATCAGTAATTTCTTTACCGATACCATCGCCCGGAATTACAACAATTTTTTTCATAATTTGACACCTCATATAAATTATTTTAAACGCGGCAAAATTTCAGAAATTGAATACAAAGCCGCCTTACCGGAAATTTTTACTCTATCACCAAAATTTTCACAATACAAAATACCTGTTCGATCGGACGCTTGAAACGCCGTTAATTTATTCTTGTTGAGTTTTTCAGTCCAATAAGGAACGATCAAACAATGAGTTGATCCTGTTACCGGGTCTTCAGTAATTCCAATTTTCGGCGCAAAAACTCTTGAAACGCAGTCATAATTATCACCTTTTGCAGTTACAGATTGAATTAATCCGTCAAGTTTTGATAATTTTTTCAGATCAGGCTTGAGATTTTTAACAGCGTTTTCAGAATCAAGAATCATTAATAGATCACGACTTAAAACTGCATCGATCGGACGAACGCCTAAAGCCTTCTCCATTGCGTCAGTTATTTCAACGTGTTTAAATTTGTAAGCAGGAAAATCCATTTCATAAAGATCGCCTTTTTTTCTGACAATAAGATCACCGCTTAAAGTTTTAAAAATAACGCTTGAAATATTCAGATCGTAATGTTCCATTATAACATAAGCTGTTGCGAGTGTTGCGTGTCCACAAAGATCAATTTCAGTAGTTGGCGTAAACCAGCGAAGTTTATAATAATCGCCTTCGTTGACAGTAAAAGCCGTCTCTGAAAAATTATTTTCTCTTGCAATATTCAACATCATTTCATCAGTCAGCCATTCATCAAGGACACAAATTGCTGCTTGATTGCCTGCAAAAACTTGATCAGTAAAAGCATCAACAATAAATTGCTTCATTTAAAAATTTCACCTCTATGTTAATGGGTAATTTGTAATTGGTAATGGGTAATTTTTTTATTACTCATTCATAATTTCTAATTAAAAATGCAGAATGCAAAATGATTATAATTCTACATTCTACATTCTACATTCTGAATTAAAATCAAACTTCCATAATGATCGGCAAAATCATCGGGCGGCGGCGAGTCTTATCAAAGAGATATTGCGCTAAAGCATCTTTAACGCTGATTTTGATCGTTGACCATTCAGTTATTTGTTCATTTTCGCAATACTTGAGAATTTGCTGCACTTTATTTTTAGCCTCAATCATCAATTCTTCGGACTCACGAACATAAACAAAACCACGTGAAACAATATCAGCATTTGAAATTAAACGATTTCCTTCTCTGTGCATTGTTATAACGACAATTAAAATTCCATCTTGCGACAACTGCCGACGATCTCTTAAAACGATATTACCAACATCACCAACACCGAGACCATCAACCATTACAACACCGGCTGTAACACGTCCGGTAATTTTGCCGCTGTCTCTTGTAAATTCGTAAACGCTGCCATTTTCACCAACTAAAATATTTTCTCTAGGCATTCCAAGTTCTATGGCTAATTTTGCGTGACTTACAAGATGATGAAGTTCACCGTGCACAGGCATAAAAAATTTCGGTTTAATGAGATTGTGCATCAACTTCAATTCTTCTCTGGCAGCGTGACCTGAAACGTGAATGCCTTCAGAGCGGCTGTAAACAACATTTGCACCGAGTCGCAGAAGATTATCAACTGTCTTTGTTACAAGTCGTTCATTGCCCGGAATAGGTGTCGCAGAAATAATAACTTTATCTCCGGGAACAATTCCAACTTTTCGGTGATCACTCATTGCCATTCTAGTTAATGCGCTCATCGGCTCACCTTGACTGCCTGTCGTAACGATAACGATTTTATGCGCAGGAAAATTATTTATCTCGTCAACGTCAATGATCGTACCTTCCGGAGCGTGAATATAACCTAGTTCAAGCGAAATGTTGACGACATTAACCATACTGCGACCTAAAATCGCAACTTTACGTTTATAACGAACAGCAGTATCAATCGCTTGTTGTATTCTATGCACGTTTGAAGAAAAAGTTGCAATTATAATTCTGCCGTTTGCGTTTTGAAATTCACGATCGAAAGCAACACCAACAGATTTTTCGCTAGGTGTATGACCTTCTTTTTCTGAATTTGTCGAATCAGCCATCATAACTAAAACGCCACGATTTCCGAGTTCTGCAAAGCGTCTGAAGTCCGTCATTCGATTATCGATCGGTGTATAATCAAGTTTAAAATCACCGGTGTGAACGATCATACCGATCGGCGTTCTGATCGAAATTCCAACTGAATCCGGTATCGAATGATTAACTCTGATAAATCCTATATTGAAACAACCGACATTAATTGTATCGCCAGGCGTAACGGCTTTAAGATGTCCGCTGTCAACGCCGTTTTCTTTCAAGCGACCTTCTAAAATTCCGAGCGTTAATTTCGTACCATAAACCGGCACTGATAATTTTTTCAGAATGTAAGGCAACGCACCAATATGATCTTCGTGACCGTGAGTTAAAACGATCGCCTTCAAACATTGTTGATTTTCAAGCACATAAGTTATATCAGGAATAACGAGATCAACGCCGAGCATATCTTCATCAGGAAACATTAAACCTGCATCAAGAAGAATCATATCATCGCCATAACGAATAACGTTCATATTTTTTCCGATCTCACCAAGTCCACCTAGCGGAATAATTTGCAATTTGTGTTCGGGTCTACCATCATTTCTCAAATTATAATGCACCTCCATAATTAATTGGTAATTTATAATGTGTAATGGGTAATTAAAAAAGTTACGAATAAAAATTTAATTTATTGCCGATCAAATTCATCATAAACATTTTAACACGTTAATTTATCTATTGCAATGTGCTTTAAAAAATATGTGAAGTGCAAATTTACAATTTTTTGTGAAGGAAAAATTTTTAATTTGTGAGTTTTGATATTAATAAAAATATTTTTAAAATAATTTTAGATATTCATTTCAAAAAGTTTTTTATATTGATCAATTTATAAATTAATTACAAAAAAATACTGCCGATCACTTCGACAGTAAATAATTTAATTATCAATTATCAATTACCCATTGCCCATTATATTTTAAATTGTCCGATAGCTGTTTGCATATCTCCGGCTAAATTCGCCAATGCTTGAGAAGCCGCTGCAATTTCTTCATTCGATGCTGATTGCGTTTCAGTCTGTGATGAGATCGACTGCGTTTTTTCGTCAGTTGCACGGCTTGCTTTATCGATCGCCTCAGTTGCTGAAACAATTCCAGCTGCACCATCAGAAACAGTTTTAACAGATTGATTGATCCCGGCGATCTCTTCTTTGATACCGTCAACCATTTTCATAATTTCTTGGAATTGAATACCAACTTCACGGACTGCATTTGTACCGGCTTTAACATCTTCAGTTCCACTCTTCATTGATTGTACTGCCTCTTCAGTTGACGTTTGAATTGATTCGATTCTTGCACGAATTTGTTCCGCTGATTCTTGTGACGCTGTTGCAAGTTTACGAACTTCTTCCGAAACAACTGCAAAGCCTCGACCGTGTTCACCGGCTCTCGCCGCCTCAATAGCCGCATTCAATGCAAGCAAATTCGTTTGATCAGCTATTCCACTAATCGCCTCAACAATCTGACCGATCTGTTTAGAACTTTCACCGAGTTTTTCAACTACTTCCGCCGCTGCAAGTACTGATTTTTCAATGCTGTTCATCTTCGACGCTGCTTCTTGCATTAACGTTTCACCGGTTTTAGCCGCCGCCGCTGTCTTTTCTGAAGTTGTTGCAACATTCGTCGCTTTATCTGCAACTGTTTGAATATCATTCGATACAACGTCAATACTACCACGAGCCGCCTCAATGTCTTGCATTTGTTGAGTAATATCTCCGCCGACTTGTGCAACCGTTTCGGCAACATTAACCGCCGCTTCAGCTGATTGATGAGCACTTGCGGTTAATTCTTCACTTGACGCGGCGACTTGTTCCGCTGTCGTTGCCATCTTAGTGATCAAATTCCTCAAATTTTTACTCATTGTGTTAAATGCTTGAGTAAGTGATCCGATCTCGTCATTCGTTTGAACTTCAATATCATTAAGTCTTAAATTACCATTTGAAAGTTCTTTTGCGTGCGCCTCAAGTTCAATTATCGGACCTGTGATACTGCTTGCAAGTTTTAAGCACATAAACAACATTAAAGCTAAACCGATAATTGTTAAAATTCCAAACGTAATACGTAAACGACTAACAGCCGAAAATACAAAATCATAAGGAACTTCAATTCCAACAATCCAGTTAGTACTTGGTACAGTGTCATAAGCAAAAACAGTTTTTTCTCTGTCACCGACAGCATCCATTACAATATAACCGAAACCATTTTTGATCATATCGTCGAATTGTTGACCGAGAACATTTATATTACGGAAGTTAGTCATTTTTTCAGCCGGACCATTCGTTGCTAAAATGTTGCCGGTTTTTTCGATAATTATACCTTTGCCTTCACCACGATATTTAAGTTTTGCTACTTCATCATCAAGAGTTTTCAAAGCAATGTCAACAAAAATCGTTCCGGCGAATTGTCCATTATTTTTGAATGGTGAAACTGCTGAAGTTACAACTTGATTTGTGAATTTATCCACATAAGCCTCAGTAAAAACGGTTTTGCCTGCAGTTCTTCCTTCTTTATACCAATCACGAGTTCGTGGATCAATTTGTCCTGTCTTATTTCCGGCGTGACGACCTTGAAAGAAAGCCTTTTCATTGCCGACACCAACTTCAAGAATATCAGAATTATTATCAGCAAGTGCAAGCATTTCACTCATATTAGCGATTGTATCATTGCCATTGAGTGAAGTCATCAAATTTGCAGCAGCAGTAGCTATTGCGGCATTCGATTCAAGCCAGCCGTCAAGTTGATTACTTTGTGCTTTAACCGTTGCACTCAATTCAGATTCAACACTTTCTTCAAGATTATTGTAAGCACTGAAATAACCGACGATTGAAACGATCGCCATCAAAAGCCCGGCGAGTCCTGCCAAAATGAAAAATTTTTTCCTTAATCCCATTGCTAATTACTCCTTAGTGAAATTGAATATTAAAATTATTTTTCAGCTTCTGAGTCGATTTTAAGAATATGATCAGTTATTTCATTAAGCTGCGCATAGTTAGGAACGTTAGCAAGTCTGATCTTATCTAAAATAATTTCCATACCGGCGGCTTTCAATTCTTCTTCAACAAGTCCGACGCTTTGACCGCCCCAACCGTATGATCCAAATGCAAAGGCTTTATGATTTTGAGGACGCAAGCCTTTTAAATAGCAGAGAAAAGCGGCGATTGTCGGCATCATTTGATTGTTAATTGTAGGTGAACCGACTGCAAGATATTTGCTTGTGAAAACGTCAGTAACAATATCACTCATCGGCGTTGATTTAATATCGTAATAAGCCGCCGGAATACCACGTTTAGCAAAAGCCTCTGTGATCGTCTGTGCAATAATTTCAGTTGATCCCCACATAGAATCAAAAACGATAACTGCACGATCTTTAACATCGCCGCTTGCCCATTCACTGTAGCAGTCTAAGATCGTATCAATATTTTTGCGCCAAATTACGCCGTGACCTGTAGCGATCATTTTAATTTCGTGACCACCGAGTGCACTCAACGCCGTTAATGCTTGTTTACCGAACGGCATTAAAATATTTGCGTAATACTTTTTAGCCTCAAATAAAGTTGTGTTAAGATCATTTTCATCATCAAAACGCATTGAAGTTGCAAGATGCTGACCGAATGCATCATTTGAAAAAATAATTTTCTCTTCAGGACAAAAAGTCACCATTGAATCAGGCCAATGAAGCATAGGCGTTGGTAAAAATTGTAAAGTACGTTCACCGATCGAAATTGAATCACCGGCTTTAACAGGCTTATAATTCAAATGACCATAACGAGCCGTTAAACCTTTCAAGCCGTTCGGTTGACTTGTAATGATCTCAGCATTTCTTGCATATTCAACGACGAAAGGTAAAGCACTTGAATGATCCGGCTCAACGTGACTTGAAACGATAATGTCAATTTTCGCAGGATTGACAACAGAAGCGATCCTTTTGAGAAGTTCATCTTTGAAAGGAGCTTTAACGGTATCGATCAAAGTAACTTTTTCATCAAGGATCAGATAAGCGTTGTAACTTGTTCCACGTGAAGTTTCATAGCCGTGAAAATTTCTCATCGACCAATCAACCGCACCGACCCAGTAAATTTTTTCGCTGATCTTTACTGCCTTAAGTGAAGTATTCATAAAACAACCTCCAATTAAAATAATTTTTTGCGACTTCTAAACTCAAGCAAAAATTTGCATATACATAATAGCTGCAAAAAGTACCAGAGCTATTCCCATTGAAATTATACTGCCGCGATCAACCCAAAATTCTTGTCTCTCCGAAAGATCGTAATGTCTGCGAATATAAGTCAACGATAATGAAACAAGCAACATTGAATAAAGAGCCTTATTCATATCAGTCAGTGTTGACCAAGCCGCAATCGTAACCATAAGCGTGAAACTGATCACGGCGATCAAGAGATAATCTTTACCAACTTTCTCTTTGATCTTAATTTCTTGTTTCGGCTTTTTGGGTTTCATATTTTTTTTGATACGTTTTTGAATTTTTGCCATTTGCCACCTTCACCTTCATATTCATTCACCATTTCAACGGCGAACTGTTTTATAAAATAAATGATAGCATAAATAAATAAAGTTCGTCTAGTTATTTTGACAAAAATTGATCGAAGTTTTATAATAAAAAAAGTTATTCTAAAAAATTCTTCAAATAATTTAAAAAAATTGTAAAAAATTATTGATTGATTTTTAGGTTAATGCTATACTGCTTTTTAGTTATAAGTTATGTTGAGGAACTTTTTTGTTAAATTAGAAATTATATTTTTTTATATTTTAACTTATGACTAAACCATAAGGGTGAATGATGTGGAAATATTTTTAGCAGAGTACTTAGGATTTTGTTATGGTGTTAAGCGTGCGATAAAAATTGCAAGAGAAAATGCCGATGGAAAAAGTTGCACACTCGGACCTATAATCCATAATCCGCAGATGGTTGATCGTCTTAAAAGTGAAGGCGTAGGCGTTGTGGAAAATTTAGCGGACTTGAAGGAGGGCACAATAATAATTCGTTCGCACGGAGTAGGGCCACAAGTTTATGAAGAAGCTGAAAATATTAATTTGAAAGTTGTTGATGCTACCTGTCCATTTGTCAAAAAGGCTCAACTTTCGGCAAAAAAACTCGTCGAAGAAGGCTATCAAGTCGTGATAATCGGTGAAAAAAATCATCCCGAAGTTAAAAGTATTTTTGAGTGGTCAGATAAAAAAGCGATTATACTTGAAACTGAAGAAGAGGCAAAACAATTATCGTCTTGCCAAAAACTGGGGATAGTTTCGCAGACGACAGTTTCAGGTGAGCGTTTTAGAAAGATTGTCGAGCAATTACTAGAAAAATCAAGTGAAATTAAAATATTGCGGACAATTTGCACGGCAACTGATCAAAGGCAAGCGGCGGCGTTGGAACTTGCACAAAAAGTTGATGTAATGCTTGTGATCGGCGGAAAAAACAGCGCAAATACTACAAGACTTGCACAGCTTTGCAAAAAATATTGTACAACTTACCATATAGAAACCGCAGAAGAACTTACACCCGAATGGTTTAATGAAGTAGAAAAAATAGGTATCACAGCCGGAGCCTCAACGCCGGACTGGATAATATTGGAGGTACAAGAGAAGTGTCAGACGATATTAGAAAAGTAGAGGATATGGGTTCTTTGCTTGAAGAAGCCGGAGACAACAACTTAAGAGAAGGTCAAATTGTAGAAGGTGAAGTGGTTCAAGTTAATCACAGTGAAGCGTTTGTTGACATAGGTCATAAACAAGAAATTCCTGTTCCGAAAAGAGAATTAGCATATCCTGAGCCGGAATCTGCTGAAGATGTTGTAAAAGTTGGTGATAAGATCAACGTTTACATTCAATCGTTGCAGGGTGAAAACGGCGGTGCACTTTCTAAAGTCAAAGCTGATCGTATGTCTGCCTGGAAAGACTTAGAAGCAATTAAGGAACGTGGTGAAACCGTTGACGCAAAAATAACTCAAGTTGTTAAAGGCGGTTTAGCAGCTACTGTTAATGGCTTACGTGGTTTTATTCCGGCATCGCAGGTAGAACTTTATTTTGTCAGAGACCTTAATTCTTATGTTGGTCAAACGGTTAAAGCTATACCGATTGAAGTTAAACTTGATGTTAGAAATCCTCGTTTAGTTCTTTCACGTCGTCAAATTTTGGAAGAAGAGCGCAGTAAGAAACAAGACGAAATTTTTTCAACGCTTGAGGCCGGTCAGACGATCAAAGGAACAGTTAAACGACTTGTTGATTATGGTGCATTTATTGACGTTGGCGGCGTTGATGGACTTGCTCACATTTCTGATCTTTCTTGGGAACGTGTCAAACAGCCTTCTGATGTTCTCAAAGTTGGTGATGAGATAGACGTTTACGTTAAAAATGTTGATACTGATTCTAAGAGAATATCACTTTCTGTTAAGGATACAATTCGTGATCCGTGGCTTGATAAGGCTGAAAAGTACAAAGAAGGCGAATATATTGAAGGTAAAGTTATAAAATTGACGGACTTCGGTGCTTTTATGGAAGTTGAGCCTGGATTTGATGGACTTATTCCTATGGGTGAACTTAGTGATCGCAGAATTGAACGTGCTGATGAGGCTGTGCAAGTCGGTGATGTTGTGAGAGTTAAAATTATGCGTATAGATACGAAACGCAAGAGAATATCACTTTCGATCAATAGAGCTAAACGCGATGCCGATTCTGCAGCGGTCAAGCGTTATAACGAAGAGCAAGCAAAAAATGAAGCCGCTGAGTAAAATCATATAATTAACCATACTAAAAAAGCATTTCTGACGCTTAAATGTGCGTTTCAGGAATGCTTTTTAGTTTGAAAAAATTTTTATGATAAAAATTTGCAAAAAAAATAAGCGACCAAAAAATTTTTGATCACTTCACGAATCTATATTCAATAATTAATTTCAAAAATTGGTGCCGAAGATCGGACTTGAACCGATACGTTGTTGCCAACGGCAGATTTTGAGTCTGCTGCGTCTGCCAATTCCGCCACTTCGGCGCACAATTATTGTAGCACTTGTAAAGGTTATTGTCAACAAAAAAATTTTTTTTAATTGCAAAAATGTTGAACTAACCTAAAATTTATTTTGTCAGATTCGGTTTAGTCTTGAATAAAAAATTTTTTCCGTCATAATCGATCTGAACTGTCTCATTCTCTTTGATATTTCCGGCGATAATCAATTTTGATAACGAAGTTTCAACGGTATGAGATAAAAATCTGCGAAGTGGACGCGCTCCGAAATTCGGATCAAAACCTTGATCAGCAAGTGCATCAATCGCTTTATCGCTCCACGTCAATTTGATCTTGATTTGCTTTTCAAGTCTGTCACTCAAATTTTTAAGCAGAATTTCAGCGATCGCCTTGACTTGATCCTTAGCAAGTGCCTTGAATACAATAATATCATCAACACGATTCAAAAATTCCGGTCTGAAATAATTTTTCAAAATTTCTTTGACAGATTTTTCAGCCGCCTCGTAATTTTCACTATTCAAAATTTCGTGTGATCCTAAATTACTCGTCATAATGATAACGGTATTTTTAAAGTTGACAACGCGGCCTTTACCGTCAGTCAATCGTCCATCGTCAAGAATTTGCAAAAGTACATTGAAAACATCACGGTGAGCTTTTTCGATCTCGTCAAGCAAAATCACGCTGTAAGGTCTGCGTCTGACTGCCTCAGTAAGTTGACCGCCTTCATCATAACCGACATATCCCGGAGGCGCACCGATCAATCTTGCTACTGAATGTTTTTCCATATACTCAGACATATCAATGCGAATCATTGATCTTTCATCGTCAAAAAGTGCCTCTGCTAACGTCTTTGCAAGTTCCGTTTTGCCAACGCCGGTAGGTCCTAAAAATATAAATGATCCGATTGGGCGATTAGGGTCTTTGATACCTGCACGAGCTCTTAAAATTGCTTCACTGACTGCCATTACTGCCTCATCTTGTCCAACAACACGCTCATGCAAAGTATCTTCAAGGTGCAGAAGTTTTTCACGTTCACCGGTCAACATTTTTGAAACAGGTATACCGGTCCAACGGCTTACAACTCTTGCAATGTCTTCTTCACCGACTTCTTCTTTCAAGAGTTTTTCACCTTTCGATTGTTTAGCGATCTCCGCCTCAATGGATTTTAATTTGTTTTGAAGTTCCGGCAGTTTACCATATTTCAATTCAGAAAGTTTACTAAGATCATAAGCTCTTTCAGCTTGTGCCATTTGAGTATTCACGTCGTCGATCTCTTTTTTAACTTCACGGACTCTAATAATCGATTGCTTTTCATCTTCCCATTTTTCACGCAAATTTCTTTCTTCAGTCTGAAGTTCTGATTTTTCTTCTGAAATGTGCTGAAGTTTTTCAATCGACGCGTCGTCAGTTTCTTTTTTGAGTGCTTGCTCTTCAATTTCAAGCTGCATAATTTTTCTACGGACTTCATCAATCGGTGCCGGTAACGATTCAATTTCAGTTCTCAATTTTGCCGCCGCTTCATCAACAAGATCGATCGCTTTATCCGGCAAAAATCGATCAGAAATATAACGATCAGATAAAACCGCCGCACTGACTAAAGCCGCGTCACGAATCCTAACACCGTGATGAACTTCATAGCGTTCCTTGAGTCCACGCAAAATTGTTATCGTATCCTCAACCGTCGGTTCACCAACCATAACCGGCTGAAATCTTCTTTCAAGTGCCGTGTCCTTCTCAATGTATTTACGATATTCATTTAAAGTTGTAGCACCTATGCAACGCAATTCACCACGTGCAAGCATAGGTTTTAAAATATTGCCGGCATCCATTGCACCTTCAGCGGCTCCGGCTCCAACAACTGTATGAACTTCATCAATGAATAACAAAATTTGTCCGTCTGATTTAACAATCTCATTAAGTACTGATTTTAAACGTTCTTCAAATTCACCACGAAATTTAGCACCGGCAACAAGTGATCCCATATCTAAAGCGTACAAAGTTTTATGCTTGAGTGACTCCGGAACATCACCGGCTATAATTCGACGTGCTAAACCTTCAACGATCGCCGTTTTACCGACACCAGGTTCACCGATCAACACCGGATTATTTTTCGTGCGACGACTCAAAATTTCAATCGTCCTTCTTATCTCTTCGTCACGACCGATAACAGGATCAAGTTTACCACTTCGAGCGGCATTAGTGAGATCACGACCATATTTTGAAAGTGCTTGATAATTTTCTTCAGGATTATCGCCGGTAACATTCTGCTTGCGATTCTGTTTGATCGAATTTTGAATGTTATCTTTCGTCAATTTAAATTCACGGCAAATTTCTTGCGCTTTATCACTGCCGTCAGTTGCAAGTGCAAGCAGTAAATGTTCAGTACTGATATAATCATCTTTCATTGACGCGGCATATTCTTTAGCTTTGCCGATCACTCTTGCCATATCAACGCCCATTGATAAGCGTTCTTGACCTTTAACGCTTGGAATTGAATTTAATTCTTTCTCAAGTCGTACTTTTAACATAGGTAGATCAGTTTTGCAGTCGTCAAAGATCGTTGCTAATAGTCCTTCAGGTTCTTTTGCTAATGATGCTAAAACGTGAATTGAATTAAATTCTTGATGATATTTCATTGCTGCGAGTTGTTGAGCCGCTTGAATTGCTGCGCCTGCTTTTGCTGTATATTTTTCGCCTGCCATATTTATCACTCCAATCAATAAATTGATCTAAATTTCAAATTCAAATTGATCGGCTTTCCGCCGTCGAAACGTATATTAACATATAAAAGTCAAAAAGTCAAACATTTTTAGAAAAATTTTTCACAACAAAAAACCGATCGTAATTCGGATCGGTTAAAAGAATTTATGAATAAAATTTCTTCGTTCATAATTTTTAAGGCTTATCAGCAAATTCAATTCTCATTCAAAATCAAATAGATCAATTTGCATTGAATTATCAGAAAAATTTTCATTGATTTTTTTACTTCATTAGGATGATTGTTCAAAACTCATATTCATACACTTATTAAACGTTTATGAACACATATTCTTATTTTTGGAGTTTACCAACACGTCCATCAAGACCTTTGATCGGAACGCCGCTACTTCCAAATAATTTATTTCTAACTAAATCACCGAGTTTAGCAATGTCTTCATCTTTTCGATCGCCGTAAATTTTCAATTTGTTCAATTCGTCAGTCAACTGTTTATATTCAGCGTCAGTTAAAATAACCTCAGCCGCACCGAGATTTTCACGGATTCGTTCATCTTTACGCATACCGGGAATAGGAACAATGAAAGGCTTATGCATTACCCAAGCAAGTGAAATTTGCGCCGGAGTTGCATTCTTTTCAGCAGCAAATTTCTTAACAAGATCAATGACAGGCTGATTTTTATCAAGATTTTCTTTGCTGTAACGAGTAATTGTTCGTCTAATGTCATCGCCTTTAAATTCTGTGTTCGATTGAATTTTTCCACTCAATAAACCGCCTGCCATCGGTGAATAAGCCATAAAACCTATTCCGAGTTCTTCACAAGTCGAAATTTCATTTTGTTCCCATTGACGAGCCATCATTGAATATTCACTTTCAATCGCAGTCAACGGTGTAACTGAATTAGCACGACGAATAATTTTTTCATCAACTTCAGAAAGTCCCCAACCGAGAATTTTTCCTTCTTTGATAAGTTCACCGAACCATTCGGCTAATTCTTCAATTTCGATCTCATCAGTCATTCTGTGGACAAAATAAATATCTAAATGATCTGTACGCAAGCGTTTCAATGAATCTTCTAATGTCTTATGCAGACCGCTTTTTGTCAATTTACCTTCAGAAAGATTTTGTCCGGGCAGTGGCGTAGGTGAAAATTTACTTGAAAGAATTATTTCATTGCGAATCGGCTCAAGTGCTTTGCCGACAAGATTTTCATTGCGAAATACTGCATAAACTTCCGCTGTATCGTAAAGAGTGCAGCCGAGTTCGTGAGACAAACGAATCAATCTGATCGATTCATTTTCAGTTGGAATTTCACCATAACCGGTACTAAAACCCATACAGCCCATTCCGATCGCTGAAACTTCTAAATTTCTCAATTTACGTTTCTTCACTATGATCAACTCCGATCTATTAAAATTGCATTTCGTTGTTTACAATTTCTGAAAATGATTATATTCTTGAAAATATAAGTTATCAACCGACAATTTAAGTGAATTTGTTGGATTTTTGAAAGTGGTGATCATTTTGAATAAACAGCCGAATATTACAGAGAATACAAAAAAAGCCTTCATTGAAGCATTTTGTATAATAAATCGACAAAAACCTATCGAAAAAATTACAATTCAAGAACTCACGAAGAAAGCCGGTTACAATCGCTGTACATTTTATCAATATTTCAAAGATATTTATGACTTGAGAGATCACATTGAAAATATCGTTATCGATCACGTCAAGGAAAATTTTCAAAAAAATATTTCTAAAGACAATTTCAGCGAAACATTTATAGCGGCATTTACGAAAATTCAAAGTGAAAAGGCAATTTATTTTGATCTGCTGCTTGATCGAAAAAATAGAAGTCATTTTATTGAAAGGCTCAATTTTGAAGTTTCATCAATTTTCATTGAAAAATTTAATTTGTCGCTTGACGATCTCAGAACAAAATATTTCGTTGAGATTTATTTTAGCATTGTAATTACGGCGATCAGTTGCTGGATCGATCAAAAAAGAGACTTGACACTTGAAAATTTGTCAAATCTCATTCGTGAAATTCTAACTGACGGAATTATGTCCAAAATCATTTTTAAATATTAAATTGTTTCGACATTGCTTTTAATAAAGTTTCTTCTGCTCGTTCCATATGACGTTCAGCCGCATCTCTAGCTGCCTCAACGTCACCATTTGCGATCGCCTCAACCATTTCACGATGTTCTTCTAATGTATCTTTCAATCGTCCGGGATAAGACATTGATAATTTTCTAAACCTTGCAAGCTGTTCTTTTAAATTGTTGATAATTCCATAAAGTCTTTCATTGCGGCTGACTTGATAAAGTAGATCGTGAAATTCAACGTCAGTCTTTACAATTCCTTCTATGTCATCATCTTCAATGTATCCTTCGATCATCGCCAGCAATTTTTGAAGTTTTTCAAGTTCATCACTTTCGATTCTTCTTGCGGCAAGTCCGATCGATAATGACTCAAGCGCAGATCGAATTTCAAAAATTTCTTGCACGTCGTGAACTGAAACGCTTGAAACATAAGTGCCGCGTCTAGGTAGCATTATAACGTAGCCTTCTTGTTCAAGTTTTCTGATCGCTTCTCTAATCGGTGTACGGCTAATGCCAAGTTCCTCAGCAAGTTGCACTTCCATTAATCGTTCACCAGGTGCTAATGTGCCGCTGCGGATTGCTTTTCTCAACGATTCGCAGACAGCTTCTCTTAATGGTTGATATGTATCAAGATTTATCGGTTCAAGTCTGTTTTCGTTTGGCATTGCTCATCACTCCATTTATTTATTAAGAATTATATAAAATTAAACTGATCTCTGTTCCTTCAAATTCGTTTTTGAATATAATCTGCTATATATTCAATCGCTTGTTGACCTTCATTGATAACGCTTGCAAAGAATGACCAGACGTGAGTCATTTCCTGCGCAATAACTAAAGTTACATCGACTCCGTAAAATTCAGCTTTCTTTGCAAATCTCATTGAATCATCAAGCAAAATTTCACGCTCACCGACCATAATCAAGATCGGCGGTAAACCGGTTAAATCAGCATAGAATGGTGAAACAAATGGATCACAATGATCGCCGTCTTCACCAACGTAACTATCAGCGCAATATTTTAAAAGATCATAATTCAAAATAGGATCAACTTCTGCTTTCTCAATAATGCTTTTGCCTGTCATTGCTAAATCAGTCCACGGCGATAGACAGACAGCAGCAAGCGGCATTTTTAAGGCAAGACTGCGAATTTTCAAAAGCGTTGCAAGCGTCAAGCCGCCGCCGGCAGAATCACCCATAATAATAATATCTTTCGACGAATATTTTTTTAAAAGCCATTTGTAAACTACGATCGAATCGTCAAGCCCTGCAGGAAATTTATTTTCCGGTGCAAGTCGATAATTAACAGAAATAACTTTGATCCCGGCAGCTCGTGAAATTCTTGATGCCATATCATAATACATTTCGATTGTACCCATAACATAAGCTCCGCCGTGAAGGTACATAATAATTTTATCGCCAATGCAATAAGGTGCACTAATCATTTCTGCACGTACGCCGTCAATATCAACCGCCTCAAATTTAATATCGTCTTTAATTGCAAATTTATCAGCCATACCATTATAAGCAATTCGCATTGCCTCTAAACCTTCATTCGGAGTCAATGGAAATTCTTTAAAAAGTTCATACAATCTTTCAAATGCTTCACTAGGCATAATTTATTATTCCTCATTTCTTAGATATTAGGAATGATTTAATAGGAAATAGGGATTAGAAAATTAATTCCTCATTCCAAATTTCAAATTCTACATTCTTCATTCTACATTCTAAATTATTATTATTCTTCTTCAGGATATTTCATATTCCATTCATTACGGATCGCAGTCATAATTTTCATAACGTCGATTGTAAAATCTAAGTGCATATTATTTTCTTCACCACTAACGGCGGCTTCCATATCCTCAACTTCATAGCAAAGTGCTTCAGCGGTATCACCTGCAGTGATCTCTTCACGGCGATTGTCAGCAGTCCAAACGATTGACGCTTTGCAACTTCTTGGATATTCAAAAATTTCAATGTAGCCTTTGTCAAATGAAATTGTTCCACGTTTAGGTTGTTTAGCGTGAAGTGATAAAATAACTGTCGCCATCTCTTCTTGAGGATTTTTTAATAAAATGCTTGCTTGTTCGTCAACACCTGTCGGTGCAAATTTCACTTGTGAAAGAATTTCATTCGGCGTTGAAGTCATAAACCATCTAACGAACGACAAAGAATAAACGCCAATATCAAGCATTGCTCCACCGGCTAAATTTCTGTTAAAAAATCTATTCTTCATATTGTATTCTTTGTAACTGCCGAAATTCATTTGAATTAATTTAAGTTCACCTAATGCGCCGGATTTAATAATTTCGTTGAGTTTTTTATAAATAGGCATATGATAGATCGTCATTGCCTCAGCAAGAATTAAATTTTTTGATTTAGCAAGTTCGACAGCCTCAGCAAGTTCATTTGAATTAAGAGTGATCGATTTTTCGCAGAGGACGTGCTTACCTGCCGCAAGTGCTTTTCTCAAATAATTGATATGAGTATTATGTGGCGTTGAAATATAAACTATGTCGACGTTCTCATCAGAAAAAATTTCGTCAATATCGTCGTAGACCTTACCAATATTATATTTTGTAGCAAATTCTTCAGCTTTCGACTTCGTACGGTTGCCAACACTGTAGAGATTGCCGCCGAGTTTTTGAATTGCCTCTGCAAGTTGGTGACCTATCACACCAACGCCGAGAGTTGCCCAATTATATTTTACTTTTGACATTGTAAATTATCCTTTCATAAAGATCATTTATTTTCCATTATCAAGAGTTCTTTTATACTAAGACGATTTTTTATAAGCCATACAGTCAGCATTCTTTCTGAAATAAATCCAAATATGCGCTTTTGTAATGTGCTTAACTTATCCATAGGAACTAATTTTTTAAATTCTTTTTCTGCCTCAAGAAGGAATGAAAAAAGCCATTGACAATAACTATCAAAAACATATTTTCTAGTTATCATCATATTGCATTTATAAATTACGCCGTTTTTGGTTGCATAATCGAAAACGTCTAAATAATCAGGCTGATAACGTTCAATCATATTTTTAGTTAATTGCAATGCTAACATTGAAAGTTTTACGCCGTTATCTCTTATCAAGAAAGAATATAGATTATAAATGTGATATTCTTCTTTTGCAACGATAATATCATACTTTTGAAGTAATGATTTAGCTTGTTCAGCAGTAAGAATTTTTTCTTCTGAAAAATCTTTTGACTCATCAAGTGTAAAAAATCTTCGATAATGTGCAATTCCAACATAATCAGTTGAAATATTTTTCCAAATCCAATAAATTGCTGTCATTTCATTCAAATATGGATTTAATTCAGAAATTGATTGACCGCTGTTATCACCTTGATAGCCAAGTTCTTCACTAATAGCGCGACCGGCGTGAATAGCAGCATAACCTTCCGGCAATTTTTCAAATGAAAGTTTTTTATGAGTAACCACATAAATTTTAAGATTCTCTGAATTACGTTTATTAAAGACATACCATCTTCCATTAATACCATTAAAATATCGAATTTTATCAAAAAAATTTTTAATTTCTTCTCTCTTAAAAATCTCGTTTAATTCAGAATTAAATCTTATAAATACTATAAATTTATCTGCCATTTGAAAAGTCTCATTGATCTTAAGCAATAAATTTTCCGGATCAATTTCAGCGGTAAATAAAACAGCGTCATAATGTCGCAAACAACAATCTGTAATTGAATGATAAATTTTATCATAGACATTTTCAAAAAATGGATATGCTGATTGTTTTTCATTACAAAGAATGTCAATTTTTATATCTTGTGAATTTTTAGGCTTAGAATAAATTTTACCATTTATCAAGAAAGAATCGAAATCCAACAAAGAATTTATATTTTCTTTAGACAACACGTTATACAAATTCAATTCGTTATAAAATGAATAGAAACATTTATTCGTATGATATAAAAAAGTATCTATCATCAGAATTTGACTCAAATTTATTACATTGTTTGCCAGGAAAATTGCGTGTGCTCTAAAATCCGAGTAGTCGTTAAAAATAATGTAGTCAAATTCAAACGCCGCAACCATATTTTTAAGAATATCAAGTGAAACAATTTCGCCATTTAATAAAATCGTTTGTGTTTTGATAAGATTGAATGATTGTCCATTAACTTCACCGAAGAAATAAACATTGCCAACAATATTAGCAGGACGATTTCCGATCATTGATTTAAATTCTTCAATATCACCGGCAACAAGAATTTTAGGAACATATTTATTCATAAAAAGACGACCTTTTAATAAAATTTTTCAATGATTAGAAATAATATTTTAATTTCTAACTCGCCCAACTGTCTCAGTAACGAAAATTTGATAGCCGCTGTCTTTGAAAGAGTCAGCAATTTTTTTAGCCTCGTTTTGAGTCTTAGCAATACCAAAAACCGTTGGACCGCTGCCGCTCATCATTGCCCCGATCGCTCCGCTTTCAAAAAGTTTTTCCTTGATAGTATTAATCGCAGAATATTTTTTAATTGCAACACGTTCAAGGACGTTAAACATTAATTCAGCAACCGCTTCATAATCACTAATATTGATCGCTTCGCAAATTTCACTATTATTCGGATGCTCATCACTTTTATCGCTGTCATAAGTCTTATAAGCCCAAGCTGTTGGAATTGCTCCACGCGGTTTAACTAAGACGATCGGAATATTTTGCAGATCGGACAGACGTTTTAATTTTTCACCGCGACCATAAGCTAAACAAGTTCCACCGACAACGCAAAATGGAACATCAGAACCGATCTGCGCAGCAACTTCACAAAGTTCATCAGTCGTCAAGTGCAAATTAAAAAGTTCATTCATTCCACGAATCACCGCCGCTGCGTCCGTACTTCCACCGGCTAAACCTGCGGCGATCGGAATTTTTTTTGTCAATCGAATGAACACGCCGGAATTTATTTTATAAGTTTTGATCATTAATTTAGCAGCTTTGACGATCAAATTATTTTCATCAAGCGGTAAAGTCTCTGCACCTGTAATTTCAGAAATAATTTCAAGTTTAACATTGCGATCGATCTTAGAAAGTTCAATCGTATCTGCAAGAGCGATCGACTGTAAAATCATTTCAACATCGTGATAACCGTCTGATCGTTTTCCGAGAATGTCCAAAGTTAAATTTATTTTTGCATTTGCATTAATCGTCAGCAGTTTTCATCACCTCTGAATTAAAATTTAAAATAATTTTATCACGCAAATTTTTATCTTGCAATATAACGCTTTTTGTATACTCAAATACAAAGAACATCTAAAAATTTCTTAACGACATTTCTCTGCTATTATATTCTTTTATATAAACCTACTTCAAATGAAAAATTTTTACTTTCACAAATTCTAATCTTATGTTATATTGTTATCAAATCTAGTAAAGGTGGAAGTAAAATGCAAATTCGTTATGATAAAATTTTGAATATAGTCAGCAAGGCAAAAATAATTTCAGTTGTTGAACTTTCAAAAGCATTAAATGTTTCTGAAGTGACGATCAGGAAAGATTTATCTCATCTTGAAAGTCGTGGACTCTTAAAACGTGAACACGGCTATGCAACAATGATTAATACTGATGATGTAATGAATAGACTTTCGTTTAATTACGAATTGAAACGAAGAATTGCACAAAAGGCTTTAGAAATTATTCGTGACGGCGAAACTTTAATGATTGAATCGGGTTCTTGTTGTGCAATTTTAGCTGAAGAAATTGCTAAAAATCGTCGTGACATTACTATAATTACAAATTCAGCATTTATTGCAAATTTCATCAGAAGTAAAATCGGTGCACATTTAATATTACTCGGCGGAGAATTTCAAAATGAATCTCAAGTTATGGTTGGACCGCTGATCAAAATTACTGTTGATAATTTTCACGTTGATAAATTTTTCATTGGCACTGACGGTTTCAATACTCAAGGAGCAATGAGCGGTGATCTTATGAGAGCTGAAGCCGTTAGAAATATGTCACAGAATGCAAATCAGACAATTATTTTAACTGAATCAAAAAAATTTTCTCAATCAGGAACAGTAATGTTATTGCCATATGAAAAAATCGTCAGCATTTACACTGACGATCAAATAAAAAATACAACGATACAATTTTTAGAAGCGAAGAATATAAAAATTTTTACTGTAGCAAACGAAAATAAAGAATGATTTTAAATAACTCTTTGAATTTCATTAATCGTCGTGAGACCTGCGACGACTTTTTTTATGCCGTCTTCAAACATTGTAGTGAAATTTTCTGCAAGTGTAATTCTTCTTAGTGCTTCAATGTCGTTGAAATTTAAAATCAATTTGCGAATGTCGTCGTTAATCTCCAAAATTTCATTGATAACAATTCTGCCGAAAAATCCGCTATGATGACATTGATCACAGCCTTCACCACGATATAATTTCATACCTTCGTGATAAAATTTTCCTAAGATTTCCGCTTCAATCGAATTTTTATCAACTTCATAACTTTGCTTGCAATGAGGACAAATTTTTCTGACGAGACGTTGAGACATTACGCCGGTTAAAGTAGCCGCTAATAAATAAGGTTCAACATTCATTTCAAGCAGACGAAAGATCGCACTGCAAGAATCTTTAGCATGTAGAGTCGTTAAGATCAAATGACCGGTTAAAGCGGCTCGAACAGCAATTTTCGCCGTTTCAGTGTCACGAGCCTCACCTACCATTATGCAGTTGCAATCCATACGAAGCATTGATCGAAGTCCATTAGCAAAAGTCAAGCCGGTTTTTTCGACAACTTCCATTTGATTAACGCCGTCAACAAATTGTTCAATCGGATCTTCAAGCGTCATAATATGTTGTTCACCTGTGTTAAGTTCACGAAGTGCAGCATAAAGCGCAGTTGATTTGCCGGAGTTCATCGGACCGGTAACAATAAACATACCCGACGGCGAATGAATTAATTTGCGAAAAATTTTTTCAGTTTTATCACTCATTCCAAGTTCAGAAATATTTTTGAGATTTTCAGTAACGTCCATAAGTCTGATAACGATCGTTTCACCGTATTTGATCGGTATCGACGCAACACGCATATCAATTTTTCGATCTTTGTATTGATGATCAATGTGTCCATCAAGCGGAATATTGCTGTTTGTCGTATCCATATTAGAAATAATTTTGATTCGTGATATAAACGTTTGAATTATTGCTGCGTCAAGCGGTTTATGAAATTCACAAAGTAAACCGTCAACACGATAACGAATCCTCAAATTATCTTTCTGCGGCTCAATGTGAATATCAGTTGCTTGAATTTCGACAGCGTGATTTAAAATTGTGTTGATTAGCCGAACGATCGGTGAATTTTCAAGGTTTTGTCCCGGTCGATTCATACTGTAAAGCGTTTGACGAGTTAATTTTTCTAAAATTGTTTCGAGTTCGTTTAAATTCATATTTACTATTCCTTTGCAATTTATTGATAGATTTTTGATTTAATGATAATATACTTTTTATAAATTTGAAAATAATTTTGGAGAAAATTTTTATGGAATTTAGAGTATTAAAATATTTCGTTGAGGCAGCGAATGAAGAAAATATTTCACGTGCGGCGACTAAACTTCACGTAAGTCAACCGGCAATGTCGAAACAATTAAAACTTTTGGAAGAAGAACTCGGCAAAAAACTTTTTCAGCGAACAAATTATAAAATTCAACTTACAACTGAAGGTCGTTTATTTAAACGTCGTGCAGAGGATATTTTAGAAATGATGCACAAGACGAAAATTGAATTTGAAATGTTGGACAATGAGATCGCCGGCGATATTTATATTGGTTGTGCTGAATCTGATTCGATTAAATATCTTGCTCGTGTCGCTAAAATTTTTCAAAAAAAATATCCTCGTGTTCATTACCACATTTACAGCGGTAATGGTGAGGATTTATTTTATCGACTTGACGGCGGACTTTTGGATTTTTCGATCACAGTTCAAAACGTCGACATTTCAAAATATGATTATATTACTTTGCCGAAATCTGATATTTGGGGCGTAATTATGCGAAAAGATGATCCGCTTGCTGAAAAAAATTTTGTTACCAGTGAAGATTTAAGAAATTTACCTCTGATCTGTTCACGTGAGGCAATGAATGAAGAATATTTGAAATGGTTTGGCAGTAATTTTAAGAAATTGAATATCGTCGTGACTTACAATTTACTTTACAACGCCGCAATTATGGTTCGTGAAGGTCTCGGCTATGCAATTAGTTTAGACAAATTGATCAACACTGAAAACGATAGTGATCTTTGTTTCAAGCCGCTTTATCCCGAAATGAAATCAGAATTGCACTTTATCTGGAAAAATTCTCAGCTCTTCAATCCGGCAACAGAATTATTTTTGAGAGAAATGCAAGAGACTTACAATAAAACAATCTGATCACGTTAAGCAGACTTCAAAGCCTCTTCAATAGCAAGCGCAAGTTGATCGCCGCAAGAAGTACCACGACCGCCACAATCATTACCTTTGAGAATTTTAACAATTTCTTTAGCGTCTTGACCTTCAATGAGTTTGCTAATTGCTAAAAGATTACCGGGACAACCGCCGGTAAATTTAACATTGTGCAATTTATTCTGATCGTCAAGATCAAAAGCAATTTTCTTAGAGCAAACACGTTGAGGATTATAAGAAAAATTTTTCATAATTAAGCAACTCCTATCTTGAAATTTAAATACGCCAAATATATTATATAAATTACGGCAAAAAGATCAAGTGCTCAAAAATCTAACTTTGAAATAAATATCAGTTGCAAATAATAATCTTTTTATGCTAAAATACATTTGCTGTAAAATCTCAATTAATAATCTCGGAGGAAATAATGAAAAGCGCAATTTGCACAGGCAGTTTTGATCCGGTGACGAATGGACATATAAATATTTTTGAACGTGCGGCGGCGATTGTTGATGAATTAATCGTTTGCGTCTTTGTCAACAACAAGAAGAAATATTTTTTTGACATTGAAGAACGCGTTGATCTTTTGAAAGAATCGACTAAACATATCAAAAATATCAAGATCGACAGCTTTGATGGGCTTGTCTCTGATTATATGCACGATCACGACATTAAAATTATTATTCGTGGACTTCGTACTTCAGCCGATTTTAATTATGAAGTCAATGAAGCGCAAATGATCAAGCATCTTGATCCATCGATCGAAACAATTTTTATGTTGACTGCGCCGGAATTTTTATTTGTGAGTTCTTCCGGTATAAGAGAACTTGCAAACTTTAAAGGCAGCGTTAAAGGACTTGTGCCGAAATGCGTTGAGAGTGCAATTTTAAAAAAACTAAGCTAAACGCTTTAACATAAAGAAGAAGGTTGAATTAATGGCGGTACGCGATATATTGAATCAAGTAGAAAATTTAGTGGCGGGCTCGTCACATTTACCACTTACCGATAAAGTTCTCATTGATGAGCAAGATTTAATACATCTCGTTGAAGAATTGAGAAAAGAATTACCGTTAGAACTTGAAAGAGCAGATCAAATAATGCGTGATCGAGAAAATATCGTAATGAAAGCGCAACAAGAGGCAGATACTATAATAAAACAGGCTCAGCAGAAAGCCGCAGAATTAGTCGATGAAAATGATCTTGTCATAAAAGCTCGTGAAAAATCTCAAGCTGTTTTGCGTCAAGCACAAATTCAAGAGCAAGAGATAATTGAACGTACGAAACAAAATGCACGTGAATTACAAGACAATGCTGATCGTTATGCTAATCAAGTTTTCGATCAGTTAATTGCTCACGTCTCAAATACTTTTCAAGGCGTTCAACAAGCACAGGCAGGACTGGAACAAGCACGACAAATTTTAATGCAGGCAAAAGCACAAATGAATCAGCAGGCGGCTCAACAAGTTTATGCACAATCTCAACAACAGCCGCAGGCTTATAATACGCAAGTGCAATCGTACGAATAAAAATTTTTGTTTCTAACGGCAAAATAAAAACAGCTTCATTGATCATTTAGATCGGAAGCTGTTTTTTGATTAAATTTTTTAATAATTATTTAACGAGTTGATCAAATTCTTTCTGTGGAACGAGAGTCACAAGACCCATTATCGCCAAAATTTGTTCAAGTGCTGCTCGTGGTGTACTAGTATTCTTAACGACAAAATCAGTAACCTTGTAATTATCAAATTCTTTATTTTGATCGGCGTATTCAACGAAATATTTAATTTCATCATTACTGCAACCGGCGCGGAGCATACGATCAACGAAAACAACATCATCAATCATCAAAGAAATTGTTATCAAGTCTTGATTAATGAATTTAGAAAGCTGTTTAATGCCTTCAATGTCCATCATAATCATAATACTGACTTTGTGCTTTTGATAAGACTCCAAAACATCAGACTTACGAAGACCATATTTATTGCCTTGATAATCCGCTTGAACTATATATTTCTCTTTTGCAAAAGCATCAGGCTTCAACGTTTGATAAAGACGACGTTTATAAGCATAGCGATCATCAAAATATTTCGTCGTCAAAGTCGGAACGTAATGAATACCCATTGACATAAGCTGCGTAACCATCGCCGCTTTACCACTGCAATGTGGACCCAAAAATGCGTAAACTTTATTAGCCATAATTCCACCTCTAAAAATTTTAAAAAATCTTTCTGCAATACTTTATCACAAGCGCAAAAATTATTCTACAAAATCATAAAAATTTTTCTTCAATATGTCTGATTGAATGAAGGAAAAGCGACAGAAAGCGATTTGAAGAGGATCGAAAAAATTTTTTAAAAAAATTTGTAAAAAAGACTTGACAAGATACTATAAGCGTGCTATTATGTGCAAGCTGATTCGTTCGGCAACACATTAGAAACTGATTAGAAACCGAACGCATACCTTGAAAACTGAACATTGTAATATCAAATGTGCGGACTTGTTTTACAAGTCAC
>JAFUZV010000055.1 GCA_017476425.1 Selenomonadaceae bacterium | reverse complement strand
TCAGATTAAATTGAATGACGTGATCAGAATTTTACCGGGTGAAACGATACCGATTGACGGTGTAATAATCAGCGGCAATACTTCTGTTGATCAATCGACATTAACGGGTGAATCATTGCCGATTGATAAAAATGTTGGTGATGAAGTTTTCAGCGGAACAATTAACCGTTTTGGAGCTATCGACATTAAAGCGACTAAAATTAATTCTGATAGTTCACTGCAGAAGTTGATCAAAATGGTCAAAGATGCTGAAAATAAAAAAGCCCCTATGCAGAGAATTGCTGATAAATGGGCAAGTTATCTTGTACCGACGGCAATGCTGATTGCCTTAATTACTTACTTCGTGACTGGTGATATTGTTAGAGCTGTAACAGTGCTTGTTGTCTTCTGTCCTTGTGCTTTAGTCCTTGCAACTCCAACTGCGATTATGGCGGCGATAGGTCAAGCGACTAAGCACGGCGTTATAATTAAAAATGGTGAAGCACTCGAAAAGATGGGCAAAGTTGATACGATCGCTTTTGATAAAACCGGCACGCTGACATTTGGAAAATTAACCGTTACAGATATAATTTCGCTTGTCGACGATCTCAATAAAAATGATCTTCTTAAAATAACTGCGTCGATAGAATCAATGAGTGAGCATCCACTTGGCAAAGCGATCACGAATCACGCAAGAATTAAAAATATTTTGATCGATGAAGTGAAAAATTTTACAATGACTTCAGGTAAAGGCGTTGGTGGACAATTTAGAATTAAGAATGAAGAATGTAGAATAATCAGCGGCAATGAAAAATATTTTGAAGAGAACAAAATTAAAATTTCTGATAAGGCGCAAAGGTTAATTGAAGATTTACGCAGTCAAGGAAAAGTTTCGATCTTAACGGCGATTAATGATCAACACGTCGGGATCATTGCATTATCTGATGTGATTCGTCCGACTGCAAGATCGATGGTCTCTGCACTCAAAAATATTTCTACTGATTCAGTGCTTTTGACTGGTGACAATCAACGAACAGCGAAATATTTTGCAAGTCAAGCGGCGATCGAAAATATTCACGCTGAACTTTTGCCAGAAGAGAAAGTAAAAAATATTATCGAACTCCAAAAGCAAGGTCGTAAAGTTGCAATGATCGGTGATGGCGTGAATGATGCTCCGGCTTTGAAAACTGCTGACGTTGGAATTGCAATGGGATCAATGGGCAGCGATATTGCGATTGACGCGGCTGATATTACACTGATGAGCGATGATATTTCAAAAATTCCTTATCTCAAAAAACTTTCAAATGCAACGCTTAAGACGATCAAATTTGGAATTACTTTATCACTGACAATAAATTTCATTGCGATCATTTTATCAATCAAAGGCGTTTTAAATCCTGTAACCGGTGCACTTGTCCATAACGGCGGATCATTTTTGGTTATTATGATCGCGGCAATGCTTTATGATAAAGATTTTTCTCAATCGATCGAAGATGATCAATCTGCACTTGTTGAGCCGCAGAAAATTTAATGTTGTTATTTTCTTGCTTGAATCTATAAATTTTGAATAAAAAAATCTGTCTTTTTCAACAGATTATTAAATTTTTTTATATGATTGATTTTAATTGATTTTGAAAATCGTCCCAGCCGATTCGATCAAGCATATTTCTAAATCTTTCTCCACTTTTAGCATTTTCTGCAAAATATTTCAATGCAATTTCTACAATTTTATAAAGTTTATCCTCATCAAAAACGATCGGCAAAATATTTTTTCCTATTGCAATTTTATTTCCGTAAAGCCCGCCGAATGAAATTATAAATCCATTTTCACCGTTTAGAGCTGCAGGACAACTTTTTACACATTTTCCGCAATAAATACATTTTTCTCTATCAATATCGAAAGTTTTATTTTTTTTGTCAATTATTATTGCTTTCGTTGGACAGACTGCTTGACAAATTCCGCAAAAGATACACTTTTCACTATTCCAACTAGGTTTTACACCGCCTTTTACTCCAATATCATTTTCTTCTGCTTTTAAGCAGTTATTATGACAGCCTGTAAAACCAAATTTGAATTTGTGAGGAAGTTCTCGCCCGCCAAAACGTTTATCAAATTCATCAGCAATTTTTTTAGTATCAATCAAGCCTGACGGACAAATTTCACTGCCTTGACAAGCCGTTATTGTTCTGACTCTAGGTCCGCATACTCCAACTTCTACTCCTCCAATTTTCAAAGCCTCTTTGACTTCATTCACGTTATCAAGATGAATAAACGGAATTTCAATTCCTTGACGGCTCGTCAAATGAATGTAGCCTTTTCCGTATTTTTCAGCGACTTCTTGAACGGTTACAAGCTGTGAAGCTGTGAAATGTCCGCCGACACTCTTCAAGCGCATTGAAAAATAATTCGCTTGTTTTTGGCGCATAAATCCGCCTTTTTTCAACTCTTTGTAATTTACATTTGCCATCGTTATCTCTCCAAAATTTTATTTAATTTGTAATTCTTCCTGTTCAACTTGTTTATTTTCGTCGATTTTGAAACTTTTTAATATCGGTTCATTTTCTGCAAGCGATAATATTAAATAACTCAATTTTTTATCAAATGCAAGGCGTTTATCTTCTTCACTCATTCTTGACGGCGAATTTGGATGTGAATGAAAATTCCCCAAAAGTATAAAATTATTTGACCTCATATCTTTTATTGCTGAAAATTGTTCTTTTGCGTCCATTGAAAAATGTTCAGGACTTTTATCTATATTCGTTAAGAAATAAATTTTCTTGACGATTTTTTTATTTTCGTCGATAATTCCGCCTAAAAGTCCGCAATCTTCATTCGGTAATTGTTTTTTTGCGTGATCAACTATTTCATTAAATTGCGATTCAGTCAAAATAATCATCATTTCACCGCCTTAAATGAACAAGTCGGCTGCTCATAGTCAATTAATTCTGTTATAGTTGGATTTTCACCGCAAATTTTACATTTTGAATTATTTTTTATCTTGATTTTGCGGAATGTCATTGAAAGCGCATCATAAGTAAGCAAAAATCCAGTCAAAAGTTCCCCAATTCCTAAAATATATTTTAAAGCCTCAGTTGCCTGCAATGTTCCGATCACTCCGCCCATTACGCCTAAAACTCCGGCTTGTCTGCAAGTTGGTATTGCATCTTTTGGCGGCATTTCAGGAAATATGCAACGATAACAAGGCGATTTTCCGGGTAAATATGTCATCGTTTGCCCTTGAAAGCGAATTATTCCTGCGTGCGAAAATGGTTTTTTCAGCAAAACGCAAGCATCATTTATCAAAAATTTTGCAGGAAAATTGTCGGTTCCGTCAATAATAAAATCATAATCTACATCTTTGATAATATCTGCGATATTTTTTGAATTTACAAGTTCATTATAAGTTTTGACAGTTACGTCAGGATTAATTGCCGTGATTGTCTCCTTGCCGGATTCAATTTTTGGCTTGTCAAGATCATTTGTCTGATGAATTATTTGACGCTGAAGATTTGACAAATCGACTACATCATAATCAACAAGTCCGATCGTTCCGACACCTGCCGCCGCTAAATACATTGCCGCCGGTGATCCAAGTCCGCCTGTTCCGATTATCAAAACTTTTGAATTGAGAATTTTTTGTTGACCTTTTCCGCCGACTTGCTCCAAAATTATGTGACGTGAATATCTTTCGAGCTGCTCATTTGTCAATTTCATCACTGCCACCACCCATAAAATACAAAAATTCAATTTCGTCGCCATTTTCAACAAAAATCTTATCAAAATCATCACGCTGAATAAATTCGCCATTTTTCTGAACTGTTACATATTCCGGCTGTTCCGCCTTAACTTCAACAAGAAAATCATTAATATTAAGCGATTTCTCCAACTCTACAATGTTGCCATTAACTTTTAATTTCATTTCATTACCTCCAAAACATATAAAAGTTACTATAATTATATGACTTATTAATTTGATTGTCAACAAAAATTTTTTATTATTTGTCGGCGAATTTGTTAAATGGTGAATTAAAAAAATAATTTATAAATAAATCGACACAAAAAAATCCGTTGATCACAAATCAATCAGCGGATTTTTTATATGTTAATTCTAATTGTTTACGATTTACGAGAAATAGCGATCAAGAAGACCTTTAAATCCTTTACCATGACGCGCTTCATCTTTAGCCATTTCATGAACGGTATCATGAATTGCATCAAGATTGAGTTCTTTAGCGAGTTTTGCCAAATCTTTTTTGCCTTGACATGCACCATGTTCAGCCGCAACACGGACTTTAAGATTTTCTTTTGTCGATGCAGAAACGACTTCACCGAGAAGTTCCGCAAATTTTGCAGCGTGTTCCGCTTCTTCAAGAGCATAACGGCGGAAAGCCTCACCGATCTCCGGATAACCTTCACGATGAGCCGCACGACTCATTGCAAGATACATACCAACTTCAGTGCATTCGCCGGTGAAATTTTGACGAAGACCTTCAATAATTCTTTCGTCAACACCTTTTGCAACGCCGATCACGTGCTCATCAGCAAAAACAAGATCACCGCTCTGAGCAACAAATTTATCAGCCGGTGCTTTACAAATAGGACATTTTTCAGGCGGAGCGTCACCTTCGTGAACGTAACCGCAGACACTGCAAACATACTTCATAAAAATTTACCTCCGAAAAATATAATTCAATACGCAACTAAATTATATCATAAGAAAAATTTTTTTGATAGAGTCAAAATTTAAAATTGAAAAAATTTTTTTTACTTGAAAATTCCGATCTTGTGAAAAATTTTAACGCCGAATCTTCCGATTAATGGAATCCTTTGCATATCTTCCTCAAGCATTCCGCCGATCGCCGCCATTACTGCAATATAAATCAAACAACCGACGATCACTGCGCCGAAGAGTGAGAAGACAGGCATAGCAAATTCAGCAAGCGTAAAATCATAGAAAAATTTAACAACGCCCGCCATAACGACAGCTGATCCGATCGTCTTGATGAGTTGACCGAGTTCCATTTTATAACCGATATAGCGATAAATAAAATACAAATTGATGAACGCCGCAACACCCATATCAGCTGCAGTTGCCCAAGCTGCGCCCATAATTCCGAGTGCAGGTATCGCTGTTAATGTCCAGTTAAGTGCAACTTTCGCCGCTGCCGCTAAAACCATATTAACCATAGGGATTGTTGTATGTCCTAAGCCTTGCAAAACTCCGGTTGAAACTTGATGAAGTCCAAGCAAAATTATTGAGACAGCAGAGATCATAACCGCCGGACCTGCGCCCGGTGCATTGTAAATCAATGAAGCGATCGGAGTTGCAAGCAAGAAGACGATCACGAATGCCGGAAAGCAGACGAAATTTGAAATTCTCACTGCCGCCGCTGTCTGTCGATAAATTCTATCTGTATCTTTTAAAGCTCTTGCTTCGGAGATCGCCGGAACGATCGACACTGCTAATGAGGCTGTCAAGATCGTTGCAAGATTCACAAGCGGAACTGCCATACCTGTTAAGTAGCCGAAAAGTTCTGTTGCTTGATGAACTGAATAGCCGGCGACTTCTAATCGCTGCGGAACGATCATTAAATCTAAATTCGATACGACTGGTAACATTATCGACGCTGCACTAACCGGTAAACTTAATGTAAAAATTCTTTTCATTATTGAAAATGCTGATTCGTTTTTTGATTGTTCAGTTGGCTGCAGATCAACGCCGTATTTTTGATCGATCTCACGATTTAATTTGATATGAAAGTAAACGAGGACGATTAATCCTGTAACTGCTCCGGCTAATGCTCCGAGACTTGCTCCGGCGGCGGCATATTCAAGACCCATCGGCAAAAATAGATCAGCAAGGACGATCATTGTTATCACTCTAAAAATCTGTTCGACGATCTGAGAAACTGCCGTCGGTGTCATTCTCTGCCAGCCTTGCAAATATCCTCTTGAACTTGCTAAAAATGTCACGAAAAAAACTGTTGGTGCAAGAACGACAACTGACATATAAGCTCGTGGATCTCTGATGAAATGCCATTCGATTAACCAGCTTGCCGCAAAATATGTTAATGCTGAAAAAAGTATTCCTGTCAACAACATTAACGCCATTGAAATTTTGAAAACTCTTTTTGCACCGAAAATATCACCGAGTGCAACACGTTCAGCAGTTATAATTGAGATCGCAACCGGAACGCCGGCTTGTGAAACAGTCATAGCAAAGAAATATATCGGAAAAGCCATTTGATATAAGCCGATGCCTTCACCGCCGAGTATTCTCGAAACAAAAATCCAGTTGAGTGAGCCGATCACTTTAACAACGAAACTTGCAACTGTTAAGATCAAAGTACCTTTCAAAAATTTTTCGCTCTTGCTAGAATTATTTTCATTACTCATTCTTAATTAATCATTCCTCATTAAAATTTCCGAATTGATTATATCATTAAAAATTCTTCAATGCTATATAAATTTGATCGCAAATTTCAAATTAAGTTCAATGTATGTCTTTTAGGTTGACAGTTTAAAAATGAAAATGTAAAATGGTAATATTTTTGAAAGAGTGATTAGATGATAGGTAGAGTGATAAAATTTTATAATAGTTTTTTCTTTGTCGATCTAGACGGTGAAATTGTTCCGTGTAAACTTCGTGGATTAATGAAACGTGACAAGCGTAGCGGAAGCGCAATTTATCCTGGTGATTTCGTTGAAGTTACTAAATTGAATGACGGCACGGGAAGAATCGAAAGAGTATATCAACGAAAAAATCTTTTAATGCGACCGAGTGTAGCGAATGTCGATCAAGTAATTTTGACTTTTGCCGCCGCCGAGCCGAATTTAAATCCATTGTTGTTGAATCGTTTTATTGCACTTGCTGAATGGTCAGAAGTTGAAAAAATTTTTATCTGCATTAACAAGATCGATCTGATCAATGAAGTTGAAAAATTTTTAAGTGAATACGAATCACTTTATAAAATTATTCGTGTATCTGCCTTGAATAATGATCACGTTGATAATTTAAAAAATTTACTCACTGACAAAGTAACGGTTTTAACCGGACCTAGCGGCGTTGGCAAATCGTCAATTCTTAATGCGATTGATCCTAATTTCAATTTGCAAGTTGGAAAGATCAGCGATAAGATCAAACGTGGCAAGCATACAACAAGAATTTCTGAATTGATACCTTTTGCAGATGGATTTTTAGTCGATACGCCGGGTTTTAGTGCTGTCGATCTTGCAGAGATCGGAATTAATGATCAAAATCTTTCACAATGCTTTAAAGAATTTGCTGACTTTGCCGGTGAATGTAAATTTAATTGCTGCACTCATACACACGAGCCTAATTGTGCTGTTAAATCTGCAGTTGACGATAAAAAAATTTTGCGTGAACGTTACGAATCATATTTATCAATGATCAATGAAATTAACGAGAGGAAGAAGTCCAAATATGGATGACGTACAAAATCAGATTGATAATCGTGGAATAAAAATTCAACAGACGGGTATTAAAAATGTTTTTCTGCCGCTTGTGATATTCGATCAACAAGTCCAAGCAATGATCAAATTCACCGTTTCACTAACTAAAAATTTTCGTGGAACACATATGAGCCGATTAATGGAAATTTTAACTGATTGGACATCAAAGCCGCTTTCAATGATCAATATCAATTCAATTCTTGATGAGGCGATTGATAAACTCAATACTGATTCGGCGAAAATTCACATTGACTTCAAATATTTTGTTGAACGTGATGCACCTGTGAGCAAAAAAAAATCTCTGCTTGATTTAGATTGTTTCATTGAAGGCGAAACGATCGAAAAGCAGAGAAATTTTATTTTAAGTGTTGCCGTTCCATTGACGACGCTTTGTCCTTGCAGTAAAGAAATTTCAAATTTTGGTGCACATAATCAGCGCAGTATTTGCAGAGTTCAATTACATTTTGATAACGTTGATCAAATCATTTCGATTGAGGAACTTGCAAAGTTGATCGAAATGCAAGCGTCAAGTCCGATCTATTCACTTCTCAAGC
Organism: Selenomonadaceae bacterium; assembly: GCA_017476425.1. Taxonomy (GTDB): domain Bacteria; phylum Bacillota; class Negativicutes; order Selenomonadales; family Selenomonadaceae; genus Quinella. The sequence goes on along the minus strand of JAFUZV010000055.1, from coordinate 6,442 downwards.
GTGAAGATGAAAAATTTGTTACTGAGGCGGCTTATCAAAATCCAAAATTCGTTGAAGATATTCTGCGTGATGTTGTTATCGCCGTCAGAAAAATTCATAACGTTAAATATTTTACCGTTGAATGTGAAAATTTTGAATCAATTCACAATCATAACGCTTTTGCATTCCACGAAGAAAAAATTTGCTAATGGAGTGAGGCAATAATTTTCAAAACGTATATAATTTTTACAAAAATTTTTCAATCTCCGGTGCGATTTTCTCCGGATCAGTTGTCGGTTCAAAACGTGCGATCACATTTCCTTCACGATCTATTAAAAATTTTGTGAAGTTCCATTTAATACCGTCGTCTTTGAGAAATTCCGGAAAATTTTCTTTCAACACTTTATTTAATAATGCAGTGTTCGGATGAGCCGGATCAAAACCTTCAAATTTTTTCTGACTCGTAAGATATTTGAAAAGCGGCTGAGCATTCTCACCACGAACGTCACCTTTTTCAAAGATTTGAAATTTCACGCCGTAATTGAGCTTGCAGAATGTTTGAATCTCTTCATTACTTCCGGGATCTTGTGCGGCGAATTGATTGCAAGGAAAGCCAAGAATTTCTAATCCGCGACCTTTATACTCATCATAAAGTTTCTGAAGTCCTTCAAATTGCGGAGTGAAACCACATTTGCTAGCCGTGTTGACAATCAAAACTACTTTACCTTTGTAGTCCGCAAGTGATTTTTCAACGCCACGATTAGTTTTAACAGTGAAGTCATAAATTTTCAAAGTGATCACCTCAAAAAATTTTTTACGTTTATACTTTATCACGTTTCAATTTATATATCAAATATTTTTTCAATAAAAAATTTTTCCGTTGATTAAAATCAATCAGCGGATTTTTTTTCTTGACACTCTATCAATTTACTTTTATCATAAAAAGCAATTTAATTTCTTAATGAGATGGTGAGATGAATTTAAATAAATCCATAACTGGCGGCGTTCTTGATCTTTGCAATGATGAAGTTATATTTGCGGAAGATGATTTTAATGTTGAAAATTCTTTTTTTGAAAATAAATATCACGGATCAAAAATTTTAGTGCTTGCACCGCATCAAGATGATGAAATTAACGTTGCCGGCGCAATGATTTTAAATCTAAAAAAAGCTCGTGCAGAAATTTTTGTTGCATTCACCACCAACGGCGATTTTGAGATCGATGCAAAGATCAGATCGAATGAAGCAAATACTTCTTTAGCGATTCTTGGGATCAAGCCCGATCACATAATTTTTCTAGGTTACGGCGATACTTTTAATAATACCGGCAAGCCTCACATATTCAACGCTCAGACTCCGACGACTTCACCTGCTAATCATAATGAAACTTATTCAGCCGGTGATTTTACTGATTATGCTTTTAAAAAGCGTGGCACTCATAGTTCATACACTCGACAAAATTTTTTCAACGATCTCAAGGATTTAATTTTAGAAATTCAAGCTGATGTAATTTTTTGCGTTGACTTTGATAAGCACGCTGATCATAGGACTTTATCATTGATCTTTGAAGAAGTCATTGCTGAAATTTTGAAGACTGAAAATAATAATTACAAGCCGGAAATTTATAAAAAGTTCGCTTATGCAAATTCATTCACGGCGATCAGAGATTTTTATTCTGATAATCTTCTTGAGACAAAGCGACCTTCAACCGTTACAACTGAATCATATGATTTTGATATTATCGATCGTGCTAATTACAGTTGGTTTAATCGTGTGAGATTTCCGATCGTTGAGAGTTGCTGGAAAACTTTGATCGCTAAAAATCCACTTGCAAGAGCGATTTTTGCACATAAATCTCAACGCAATGAATGGAATGCACTCGGAATTTTGAATAGCGACGAAATTTTTTTTGAACGCCGGACTGATAATCTGATTTACTGCGCAGAGATCAAAACGACTTCCGGTGACGGCGAGAAAGTCAGAGATTTTCATATAATTAATACTGATAATGTTGACGTGAGTCCGCCGATCTTCAATAATCATATTTGGCAGCCGGATCAAAATGATACTGAAAAAATTTTACACATAAATTGGAAATGTATTCAGCAGATCGAACAGATCAAAATCTACGGCGATATTAATTCAGACGCTGAGACTCAATTAAAAATTTCTCTGGATAATAATTTTGATTCTGAATTTAAATTGCCGCGTTTCGGTCGACCTTATATATTTAATTTCGACGAAAAAATTTTTGCAAGTCAAGTTGAGATCAAAATTCTAAATGAAGGCGGAATTTCTGAAATTGAAATTTTTTCTGAAGCAGAACCTCAACGAGTGATCAAGCCGTTTATCAAGATCACCATTGAAGATAATTTTGTTTATGAATATTTTGTACCTGAAAATGTAAATCGTCTTGAATTTGAGATTTATAAATTTCACATTGACAAGCCGGTTGAATTTTCCGTAAGTGATGGCGTGATCTATTGTCGAGATGATAAATTTATTTTGAAATTCGACGGTGATAATGTTACAATTCGTGCTGAAATTGCCGGTGAAAGTGATATTTTTGATCAGATAAAGATCAGTCGCAAGAGTAAATTATTTTTCAAGAAGTTACAATTTGAACAGTTAATTGAAAGATCACAAATTCACTTGCGGCGAAAGTTTAAATTTTTGCGTGATTAGTAAGAGGCGATAAAATGATTGATAAATTGACATTAACTGATGATCTTTTCATAGGTGCCGGTGGACATCAAGCAACTTATATTCACCCGATCGATCGATCGAAGTGCATTAAAATTCCTCACGATCCGAACGACGGCGATGTAAAAAAAGAACTTCGCTATCGTCGAATTTGTGAAAAGAAACTTGAAAATTCAAAGCTCATTACAAAATATTTCGGAACGGTTGACACTGATAAAGGTCTTGGATATGTTTTTGAAAGAGTCCTTGATCTTGACGGTCAAACGAGTAAGGATTTAAAAGATTTTTTGCCGAGTAATGATCCAACTGCAGACGAATTGAAGATTATCAAAAAAATTCTGATCGACTTCAAAGAAAATTTTCTGCGTGAGAAGATCGCAATCGTTGACACTGATATTACAAATTTTATGGTACAAGAGATTGCAGCAAATGAATATTTAATGCGAATTGTTGACAATATAGGTACGCCGGTTGCAATTCCGCTGGTTTATTACTTTGATTTTGCCGCTGAATGGAAATGTAAACGTTACTGGAATTTTTTAGCTGATTGGTTGTATCGGCATTATCCTAAAATTGTTGATGAAAACTTTTTTGAAGAGTTGAGAGTTTAATAAATTTGATTTTTAAGTCGACAAGATTTATAATAGAATAAATTTATTGAGAGGTTTTTTATTGTTAATTTGTGAAGGTGGTCGATATGCAATTAAAAAATTTATTTTCAACTCTATTAATGGCGGTGATTTTGATTCAAGCGGCAATGGTATCAGCGGCAGAATCAAAACCGATTCGACTTGCAACATTACCGATCATAATTGCAAACGGTGTCGAAATAAGCAATGATACATTGTCAGAAATGCAAGTTAAAATCGCTCGTGCTCTTCATGTTCCACTTAACGGCACATTGAAGAAGATCGATTATATTCCGTCAAGTACTTCAACTGTTGCATTGCAAGAAATTTGGAGCAAGAGTTACAGCAAAAATAAATTGTCGACGATTAGCGAAACGATGAAACCGCTGGCTAAAAAGATCAATGCCGATGTTATCGTTTGCACGGTGATTTATCGTTGCAATCAAATGACGAGCTTTTCAAGCGGATCATTTGGTGAAAGTCATATTATAAGTAATGCGGCGGTTGAGTTGATTTATTTTGATAATCGCACTGATGAATTGATCAGCAAAAAATTTCCACAGAGTTACAGAGGTGAATATATGCGCTATGGAACTTCTGATTTTTTGGCTCTTGACTGCTTGACGAAATTAATTGACGAAATTAATCCACGTGAGAAAGTTTTAGGTCAAAGAGGATTTTTTAATTAATTTGATCGACGATCGAAATTTTGAAATAAAATACACCTTCTAATTTCGATTCAAGCTAAAATAAATTGATTGAAGTGATATTTATCACATAATAAAAATTTATTTTGCATTATACTTGATCGAAAATATTTTTTTGATAGAAGGTGATTTTTTTATGTCAGAGAAAAATATTCAAGCACTCGGTGATAATCCATCACGAAAAGAAATTCTTGCTCACTGGGAACCGGAAAATCAAGAGTTTTGGAAAAAGTTCGGCGAGAAGATCGCAAAACAAAATCTTTACGTCTCAACTTGGGCTTTGACGCTTTCATTTGTCGTCTGGACACTTTGGGCGACAATCGCCGCTCAACTTAATCAAATCGGTTTTCATTTTTCGGACGCAGAAATTTTTACTCTTGCATCACTTCCGGGACTCGTCGGAGCAACTTGCAGATTGTTTTATACTTATATGCCGGCGATTGTTGGCGGTAAGAATTGGACTTTATTTTCAACTGCACTTTTATTATTGCCGATTTTTGGATTAGGCAACGCTTTACAAGATACTTCAACGCCTTATTCAACGTTTGTTATGCTTGTTGCCGGAATTGGTATCGCCGGCGGAAATTTTTCTTCGTCGATGGCTAATATCGGATTCTTCTTTCCGAAGTCCGTTAAAGGTCTTGCACTCGGAATTAATGCCGGTGTTGGTAATTTAGGCGTGTCGTTGATCTATTTGACTGCGCCGATCTTGTTAGGTATGAGTTTTGGCGGTTTATTTGGTGAGCCGTTACTCAATGTTAAAACCGGTCAAGAAGTTTATATTCAATCTGTCTGCTACGCTTGGGCAGTGCCGACAATTTTAACTCTTGCTCTTATCTGGATTTTTATGGATAATTTACCATTGCCGAAACAAAGTCCTAAATCAATGCTTTCAATCTTCGGTAATAAACATACGTGGTTAATGACGTGGATTTATACTTGCGGCTTCGGACAATTCATCGGTTATTCAGCGGCGTTAATGCTTTTATTAAATCGTGAATTTCCTGAAGTTTCTATGGCTTTCGGAGCATTTCTCGGACCATTCATCGGTGCAGGTATGAGACCTGTCGGCGGTTGGCTTGCTGATAAATTCGACAGCGGATCAAAAGTTACACTGTATTCACTCGTTTTAATGCTCATTTCGATCGTAATTGTTTTGATCGGTTTACAAACTCATAGTTTTGGAATGTTCTTTGCAGCTTTCTTGTTACTCTTCTTAACGACCGGTTTTGTTAATGGCGCATCATTCAGAATGATCCCATATATTTTTAATAATCCATTTCATTCATCGTTAGTAACAGGATTCACGGCAGCGATCGCGGCTTATGGAGCGTTTCTCGTTCCGAAAATTTTCGGCTGGGCTTATTCAAATTATAGTATGGTAACGCCTGCATTTTACGTTTTAATCGTCTTTACAGTCATTACGATCGTTATAACGTGGTTCTTCTATGCAAGATCAAATTCAGGGATTAAATGCTAATGGAAAATTCAATTAAAAAACTTACACATTTTGATTCTGACGGCAAAGCTATAATGGTTGACGTGAGTGATAAAAAAATTTCTAATCGTGAGGCAGTCGCAAGCGGACAGATCATTGTTAACAAAATTGTTTATGAAGCGATCTTAAATGGTACAGTTGAGAAAGGTGACGTTTTAGGCGTTGCAAGAATCGCCGGAATAATGGCAGCGAAAAAAACTTTTGAAATGATTCCGCTGTGTCATCCGTTACCATTGACGAATTGCAAGATCGATTTTAATTTATTGCCGGAAAAAAATATTGTTGAGGCGATCGCAACCGTCAAAACTACAGCATTAACCGGCGTTGAAATGGAAGCACTTCACGCCGTCAGCGTTGCATTGTTGACAATTTATGATATGTGCAAGGCTCTTGATAAGTCGATGGAAATTCAAAATATTCATCTTGATATGAAAATCGGCGGTAAGAGCGGACGCTATGACAGGGCGAAGGGCTAAAGGTTTAGGGCTAAGATTATTCAGCCTTCAGCCCTTCGATCTCAGCCCTAATTCTACATTCTGCATTCTAAATTCTGAATTAATTTTAATTCTGTCGTTGAGGCAGAAATTTTTTTTGCAATTTTTTGATTTCCTTCGCAAAAATTTTTTTGTATTGAAGATAACAATTTAATTTGATAAAATCTATTTTGAAAAAGTAATTTTTAAGTTAAGAGGTGAAATTTATGAAAAAAATTCTCGGAGCGATCGTTATGCTGTTGATTCTCTTCTTTGTTATCGTTGCAATGAGTGATGATACAGAAGAACCTTCGCAGAAACAAAGAACAGAATTTGCAGACAGCTATAACAAAAATGATACTTGGCTGATTTACTGGTATATTTGCGGAAGTAATCTTGAAAGTGAATATGGAGCGGCAACGGCTGACATTGAAGAGATGATGAAAGTTGCATT
>JAFUZV010000054.1 GCA_017476425.1 Selenomonadaceae bacterium | reverse complement strand
TTACAATTATAAAATGTTAACCGCCTCAAGCAGTGCTGATTCTATCTACAATGGTTATAATCACGTCACGATAAGCGCAGGCTATGGCAATGACACGATCAACAATACTAGCTATGGTGATTATTCAAGTCTTAGCGGCGGTTGGGGTAGTGATTCAATTAATGCCGGTAGTAGTTCTTACTATGTTACTCTCAATGGCGGCTATGGTAATGATACGCTCACAGGTAGTAATAATACTAGTTATGGAGATGTTTTCCAATTCGGCAATCACGACGATTTTGACGTAATTACTAATTATGGAACTAATGACACGTTGCATCTTACGGGCTTGAGTAATTTAAGTAATTCTTATTATTACAATGTCGGTAGTGATAAAGTCATTAGTCTTAGCTCTGATGGTGTTGTAACTCTCAAAGGTGCAGCAAGTAAAAATATCAAAGTTAAACTTTCTAATGGAAGTATGACTAGTATTACACCTGATAATATTATTGTTATTGACGTAAAATATTATGCCACTTCTTATAATTATCAAAAATTAACTACTACAAGCAGTAATGAAAAAATCAATAATGATTACAAATATGTCACGATAGATGCAGGTCGCGGCAATGACACCATTGACAATACTAGTTATGGTGATTATTCAAGTCTTAGCGGTGGAAGTGGCAACGATTCAATTAATGCCGGTTCTAATTCTTACAATGTTACTCTCAATGGCGGTTATGGTAATGATACGCTTACAGGTAGTAATAATACTAGTTATGGAGATGTTTTCCAATTCGGCAATCACGACGATTTTGACGTAATTACTAATTATGGAACTAATGATACTATCCATTTAAAAGATGCAAGTTCTTTCGATTATCACAGTGTTGGCAATGATCGTGTTATCAGTCTTAGTTCTGATGGTGTTGTAACCGTTAAAGGCGGCGCAAGTAAAAATATCAGAATTAAATGGGCTAATGGATCAATAGGTACTCTTTCTCCTTCCGGTTATTACTCTTACGAAGAAAGAAATTCTGTTGAGGAACATTGGTTTACTGAAGATAATAATTTCACAAGTAATGAGCTTGATTCGATCACTCAACCAACAACTGATAATTATTCCGTTGGTGAGATCAATTCGTCTGATGTCTTAACTCAATCACTTGATACAATGACGATCACTAAATCAAAGAAGAAATAATTTTTAAATCAAAACAAAAAAATAATTCCGTTGATCAAAATCGATCAGCGGAACTTTTTTTAATTAGTGAAAAATGTTTTATCTGATAAAATGCGTCGGAATCCATTCTTCTTTTTCCGGAAGACCAAATTTTTCCTTTCCGAGTGCAATACTTTTCATTAAGAAGATCATATTTCTTGCAAGAGTTCTCATCGTTTGAAGTCCTTCAGCATCTTCACGAGCCTCACCAGGCGTACGACCATAAACCATATTCCAATATTGACTTGAGGCAACAGGCATTTCACGAATCGTAAAAAATTTATTCATCTCATCAAACGTTGAAGAGGAACCGCCACGTCTTGAAACAACGACTGATGCGCCAACTTTCATTCTCTTTTCAAATGGCGTACTAAAAAACAATCTTGTAAGATAAGCGATCGTTGTAGCATTTGCCGAACCAAAATAAACCGGCGTACCGACAACAAGTCCGTCAGCCTCTTCAAAAATTTTCGCTGTCTCATTCACAACGTCATCAAAAACACATTTACCTTTCTTCATACATTGACCGCAAGCAATGCAACCACGAATGTCTTTGTTGCCGATATGAATATAATCAACTGCAATATCTTCAGCTTCAAAAATTTGTTTCATCTCATCAAGTGCAATGTAAGTGTTGCCTTTTGCGTGAGGTGAACCATTAACCATCATAACTTTCATAAAAAATCTCTCCAATCAAAATTAAAATACACATTTAATTAATAATATCAGATCAAATTATTGAAAGTCAACAATCAGTGTCAAGATTTTAGACGATAGTATAAAATTTTTGATTGATAAAAAAATTTTTGAAAAATGCTTGACAAAATCGGGGGGGGTGGGGGGTATAATTAAGTTTAATCTTAAATTTACTTAAGCTGAAAATCTTATAAGAAGGTTAGATGATTTCATGAAAAATGAATTAAAAAACAATTTTTTTGTTGCAGAAGATGATTATTGGCAATACTTTCAAGATTTTTCTGCATTTGCTGATGTACTTTCTTTAACCTCTAAATCATTGACACCAGAAAAGAAGATAGAACTCTTTAATAAATTTGTTTTTCTGATCAATTTGGAACTCAGTACATATTGCAATAGAAAATGCAGTTATTGCCCATTGTCCATTTATCCTCGCCAGCAAGAATATATGAGTAAAGAACTTTTTGAAAAAATAATTATTCAATTAAAAGAGATGAAATATAGAGCCGGGATTGTACTGAATTTTTTTAATGAACCTCTTTTGGATAATCATTTAATTGAACGTATACGCTACATAAGAATAAATTTGCCGGATGTATACCTTCTTTTTAATTCTAACGGCGATTTTCTAACAAAAGATTTGTTGAATGAACTTTTTGAGGCTGGATTAAATTTGATTATAGTTACACTTCAAACTAATCCCGGCAAATGTTATATAGATTCAGACAAAAGAGAGGAAATGCTTAAATTTTTGCATAAAATAGGCATTCCAGAATACTTTGAAAAACGAACAGAAATTTTAGAAAAAAATATTACGATCAAAGCCACTTTAAAACCTCATAATCAAATTAACATTTATTGTAATAACTGGCAAACTTATGGAAATGATAGAGGTGGAGTCTTAAAAGAATTAAGCAAAGAAGTTCGAGCTATTCCTTGTACAAAACCTTTTAGAGAAATATTCGTTAAATATAATGGAGTAATAACACCTTGTTGTAATATCTATTTCAATTTAAATCCAATTTACGGCGATTTATATAATAATTCTTTGATCGATATTTATTTTTCAAAAAATATGATTGATTTTAGAAAAAAACTTTTTTCTTTTGGTGATAAATCCGGTTATTGTACTTTTTGTAATACGCCAGACAATGCTGAATTTAAAACGAAAGCAGAGAGAGATTTTGTTCTTAAGAATTTAAAATAATTTTTAGAATCATTCATTTGATCATCTCAAAAAATTTTTTCGATCAAAATATTTTATTTCCTTCACTGTTGCATAGTGCAGAATAAAAATTTATAATGGTAACGGAATTATTTTTAAAATATTTTTTGGGAAAGAGATGATCACTTGGAAAATAATAATTCGCGTCGACAAAAAAAATCATCTCGACGTGTTTGGCCTATTATGCTTTTAATACTTTGTTTCATAGGATCAGCAGTCGCCGGCGCAATGTTTGCATCGTCAGCTCTTGAAAGTCAATCTGATCCATCTAAAAAGATCGTCGAAGTCATTCAAGAAGAAGGCTTGATCAAAGCGAAGGACAAAACAACGGTTATGATTATGGGAGTTGATGAAAGAGTTGACGACGTTGGCAGATCAGATACTTTGATGATCGCAACGCTTGATCCGAAAACTGATCACGCTGCGTTATTGTCAATACCTAGAGATACAAGAGTTAAGATTAAAAATCGCGGCTACGACAAAATCAATGCGGCCTATGCTTACGGCGGTGAACGTCTTGCAGAAAATACCGTTGAATCATTCTTAGGTATCGACATTGATCATTATTTGATCGTCAATACAAATTCTTTCGTTAAACTCGTTGATGCGATCGGCGGCGTTGATATTAACGTTGAAAAAAGAATGTATTACGAAGATCCTTGGGACGATAACGGCGGACTTGTGATCGATATTTATCCGGGTGAACAGCATATGGACGGTGAAAAGGCTGTAACTTATGTCCGCTATCGTGATGATGAAGGTGACATTGGAAGAGTCAGACGACAGCAAGAATTTATGGCGGCTTGTATGGATAAATTAACTTCGCCTGCAATTATAACTAAAATTCCTGCTATTATTCGAGAAGTTATGGACGCTGTGCAAACTGATTTATCATTCAGAGAAATTTTGGAACTTGCCGGAGCTTTGAAAGATGCACAACAAAACGGTCTTGATATGGAAATGGTTCCGGGTAAACCGCTTTATATTGACGGTGTAAGTTACTGGATTCCGGACGTTGAACAGTTGAGATTATCTGTTGCTGATGCTTTAGGTATTCACGTTGATCCTTTACTTCGTGAAAAATTTGAACGTGCAGCAAGCGAATATAAAGAATCAATTCCATCAAATGCCGCTGATGTTCCTGCTAATGATAATTCAATCGGCAGTGAAATTAAAAATTCTCGTGATCACCGTCGTGATCGTCAGTCTAATTCTTCAAGCAGTTCTAGTCGTCCATCTTACGAAGAGAGAAGAAGCAATGATTATTTTGAAAATCGATCAAGCATAAACGCCGATCGAAATGAACGAAATGATCGCGATCAAAATAATTCAACAAGCAGTCGATCAACTGTACGTGATGATAATTATAATTCTCGTGATGATAATTACAATTCACGCAGTCGCAATAGTGATGATAATTTGCGAAATGAAGTTCACAGCGTTCGTGACAGCGTTTCATATGGCAATGATAATTATTCAACTTCAACTAGAAATGAAACTGTTGACGTGCCTAGAATTGAAATTGAAGATGATTATAATCCGCCGTCAAGATCAGCTTATGGCGGCAAGACGAGATAATTAAAAATTTTAGTAGGTGATATTTTGAAATTGAATTTATCAAAGTCGTTGAAAGCATTCAATGAGGCTAAAAAGTTAATGCCCGGCGGTGTCAATAGTCCTGTTCGATCGTTCGGCAATGTTGATTGTAATCCGCCGTTTATTTCGTATGGCAAAGGATCACATATTTTTGATATCGACGGCAATGAATATATTGATTATGTTGGTTCTTGGGGTCCTATGATTGTTGGTCACGCTAATCAACGAGTTGTTGAGGCTCTTAAATCTGCTGTTGAGAAAGGTACAAGTTATGGTGCACCGACTGGACTTGAAACGGAACTTGCAAAACTTGTTAAAAAAATTTATCCTTCGATCGAAGTTATAAGAATGGTAAACAGCGGCACTGAGGCTACAATGTCAGCGTTGAGGCTTGCACGTGGTTTTACTCATCGTGAGAAAATTATTAAATTCGTTGGCTGCTATCACGGTCACAGCGATAGTTTATTAGTCAGTGCCGGTAGCGGACTTGCAACTTTCGGAGTTCCATCAAGTCCGGGCGTTACAAGCGGCACGGCTAAAGATACAATCGCTTTGCCTTATAATGATATTGAGGCTGTCGAAAAAATTTTTGCTGAATGTGGTGAAGAGATCGCCGCAGTGATCATTGAACCGATCGCCGGAAATATGGGCTTAATTCTTCCACGTGAAAATTTCTTGCAGAAGTTGAGAAGTATCACTGAAAAATATCAATCGCTGTTGATCTTTGATGAAGTAATGTGCGGCTTTAGAGTTGCACTCGGTGGTGCGCAGGAACTTTTCAACATTAAACCTGATCTAACTTGTCTTGGAAAAATTATCGGCGGCGGCTTGCCTTGTGCGGCTTATGGCGGACGTGAAGAAATTATGCGTCAAATTTCGCCTGACGGTAAAGTTTATCAAGCCGGAACGTTAAGCGGTAACCCGTTAGCAATGACGGCAGGAATTGAGACGCTGAAAATTTTGATCGAAGATGTTGACTTTACAAAAAAAATTACAGCTAAGACTTCAAAACTTGTTGATGGTTTAAAGTCTAAAGCTGCAAAATACAATGTAAAAATTCAAGCTCATCAATGTGGATCAATGTTCAGCTTCTTCTTCAGTGATCACGAAGTCAACAATTTTTCTGATGCTGTTAATGCTGATCAAGAGAAATTCAAGAAATATTTTATTGCAATGTTGGAGCAGAAAATTTATCTGCCGCCGTCGCAATTTGAAACTAATTTTATGTCGATCGCTCATACTGATGAAGATATTGATCGAACGATCGCCGCTTTTGAGATCGCTTTTAAAACTCTTTAATTAAATTTTGATATAATTACTATTCATTTCAATGATATTAAAGCCGATGCGTTTCAACTCCGTCATTAATTCGTAAGTTGTGCCGTCGAAATTAATATCAAGTTCCGCAACGCCGTTATTTAAATTTCTAGTGAAAATATCATTTACGTTACGAATAGTTTTAATGCGCTTGTTAAGATTCTGGATATTTTGTCCGAACTTATCAAGCGTATTTTTTGTAACTAAAATTGTAATGTGCTGTTCGATCAAAGCGGCTTGATTGAGTGCAGCATTAGAGACAGCAAAAGCCGCTTGACGTGAAAGATTTTTGATCGTTCGACTTGGATTATTTTTAGTAAACATTCTATTTTGGTTGCTAATGAAAGAATCAGCAAAAATAATTTCGCCGGTATTCATTGAGATCATTTTAACTGATAATGTCGACGCTGAATTATCATTGACGATCTGAGCAACAATTAAATTATCAAAGTGAAATTGATTTTGAATTGAACGAATCAACGCAAGATCATTTTCTGCATTCTTCAATCTCATTTTCACGGACGAATTAACTTGCTTGAGATCGACAATATGATTAAAGCCTTGATTTTTCATTGCTTTGATAATTTCATTCTCAATACTTGGATAATTTCCGCCGCTTTCATCAAAAGCAATAACTGCGATTCTCGGATCATTTAAATTAGTGTCGACAATTTTTTTCTTCTCAAGTCGATTCATTAAATTAGTTTTAAGTTCTTCACTTCTGACGATCGCTTTGATCTCAACTTCAATAAATTCACCGCTTTGAATTTCTCTGATTATCTCGTAACTTTCAATGTAACCACGACTTTTTAAATTGATCTCATCGCTGATCGTCTGATAATTCTTCGTGTAAGTTTCACTGTCGATAATTGCACCGACTTCTTTCTCAACAGCAAGCCTCATAGCGTTATGAATTGCGATCTCTTTAGTGATACCTTGTCCGATCATTATAACTTCACCGGCAAAACTTGACGGCGAAATTAAAAGTAACGAAATAAATATAACTATTAAAAATTTTTTCATTCTCAACACCTCAAAAAAATAAGGCTAAGTGAACAGCGAAAATTTTTAGCCTTATCCACTAGCCCTAAAAAATAATTCTATATCCGTGATCAAGTGGTCCATTGCCTTTACCTAAATTCAAGCCGGATAACAATGCACCAGTCAAATAATTTTTTGCGTGATGAATCGAATCTTTCAACGATAAACCTTTAGCAAGATTTGACGCGATCGCAGATGAAAGAGTGCAACCTGTGCCGTGAGTATTTTCACTTTCGACACGTTCAGCGTAAAACCAATGAAAACCGTCATCATCGCAGAAAAGATCGATCGCTGTACTCTTGAAATGTCCACCTTTAGCAAGTACCGGCGAATGATATTTTTCAAAAAGAATTTTCGCTGAAGTCTCCATATCATTTTTAGTTTGAATGTCTCCTACTGATCGATCTGTCAAAATCGCAAGTTCAAAAATATTCGGCGTGATAACTGTCGCGATCGGAAATAATTTTGAAGTTAAATTTTCAATCGCTGATTCGTCGATCAATTTTGATCCGCTTGTCGAAACCATTACAGGATCAACAACAATATTTTTTGCTTCGTAATATTTAAGACGTTCAGCGATCACTTCGATCAGATCAGCAGATGAAACCATTCCGATCTTCACTGCGTCCGGGAAAATATCAGTAAATACTGCGTCAAGCTGCGCCGCTAAAAATTCCGGCGTTACATTCATTATCGAAGTTACACCTAAAGTATTTTGTGCTGTGAGTGCTGTTATCGCTGACATTCCATAAACGCCATTTGCAAGCATCGTTTTTAAATCAGCTTGAATGCCTGCGCCGCCTGATGAATCACTGCCGGCGATCGTTAAAACCGTTTTTAATTTCTTCTCCATATATAAAACCTTCACAAAAAATTTTTTAATTTCCTATTCAATTATCATTGCAAACAATTCCACTGATCAAAATATCCTCACCGATCATTTCAGTTGTAATATTTTTGAGATTGATCGCTTTATTAAGATCAGAAAAGCCATCACCTTCAACGCTTGTCAATGCCTCACGTCCGCCGATAATCTTCGGCGCAATGAAAGCAAAAACCTTATCGACAAGGTGATTTTCAAGCAAAGAAAAATTTAACGTGCCGCCGCCTTCAACAAATATTGAAGTTATTTCACGGCTTGCAAGTTCATTCATTAAAATATTTAGATCAACTCTTCGATCGTCACCGCAAAAAATGATCTCAACACCAGATTTTTTAAGTGCATCGACTTTATTAATTGGTGCATTTTTAGTTGTTGCAATGATCGTCTTTGCTTGACCGTCAACAATAACATTTGCATTGATCGGCGTTCTTAACTGACTGTCAACAATAATTCTGATTGGATTCTTGCCGCCGTCAATTCGTGTCGTCAATGACGGATTATCAGCTAAAACCGTGCCTATACCAATCATTATAGCATCGTTAATATCTCGGAGTTCGTGGACTTTCCGCCGTGATTCTTCTGAAGTTATCCATTGTGATTGACCTGTTGCAGTTGCGATTTTGCCGTCAAGACTCATTGCAGTTTTCAAAGTAACAAACGGCTTTTGCGTCGTGATCCATTTAATGAAAACTTCATTTAATCGCCGTGCTTGATCCTCTAAAATTCCAACTTCAACCTCAATACCGGCATTTTTAAGAATTTCGATACCGCGTCCGGCAACTTTAGGATTAGGATCAGTCATTGCGATAACAACTTTCTTGATACCTGCGTTGACGATAGCATTAGCACAAGGCGGAGTCCTGCCGAAATGTGAACAAGGTTCTAATGTAACATACAACGTCGAATCTTTAGCGAGATCGCCCGCCATATTCAAAGCGTTAATTTCTGCGTGAGGCGTTCCGGCTTGCCTATGCCAGCCTTCAGCAATGATTCTGTTATTCTTAACGATCACTGCACCGACTAGTGGATTAGGTGAAGTTCGTCCGCGAGCATTAGCGGCAATTTTCAACGCTTCATTCATATAAATTTCATCATTCATAAAAAAACTCAACATTCTTGCTGAAATGTGGTAAAATACTTTTGACAGCTTGATGGTCGGCTTCCTCTTACGAGGAGGTGATACTATGGACTTTATCAAGGATTTACTTGAACTGCTTGGTGACATCGGCAGTTTTGGTTCCTTTGTCCTAGCAACACTTGCGCTGCTTCGTAAAATTCGTAAGTAAGCGATAAAAGCCGTTTTACCAGAACGGCTCTTCAGTTTCTCCAAAACTAATTATCTGAGGAAGCCGACTTCGGAGTCGAGCTGTCTTTTAATTTGTTTAAATTCATTATTAAGATAAAATCTTCTCAGTTCAAAAGTATATTAACAGTTTTTTTCTTTATCGTCAAGAATCGCATTAAAATATCTTTCGATAAATGATCGTTTGTTATAATTTTTGTTGAAGTTGAATTGATCACTTTTGCAAAAAAATAGCATTATCGTTTCTCACGACAACGCCATAATTATAATTCTCAAGTCTAGAAAGTTTTAAAATTCAATTTGATCCGAAAATGAGAAGCTGCATTAATGATCTAATTTTGAATGCACAATTTGCAAGTTAGAATTAAGTTTAGTTTCTAAATTGTCAATTTCTAAATTTGATTCCGGAGTTGAAATGTTAATGTCAGAATCAATAATTTGATCTACTTCATCACTTGCAAAAAGATCATCATTAAACAATTCTTCATCATATTCAAGTTCTTGATAGGATTTACTTATCGAGATTTTTTTAGTTTCAATGCTGTCAAATTCTTTATAACTGATCGAGCTGAGTGATCCTGCGCCTTTAAGTGTAACTTTTCCGCTGTTGATCGTCAAAATATAATCATTTCCATCAGCACTAAGACTACTTTTTGTCGTGTTGACTGTCGTTTTCTTGTTACCGAGTTGAATTAAATCATCAGAACCGAAATCAACGATCAGATCATTACCATCGCCGGAAGAATAAACAAAAGTATCACTGCCGCCGTTACCTGTCAAAGTATCAGCACCTTTACCGCCGCTAATCGTATCATTTCCGCTGTTACCATTGATTGAATCTGCTCCACTGCCACCGGTTACACTGACACCGCCGGTATTTTCAGCAGTGATATTAACCGCTGTAGTTCGTTTGCTTGCGTTAATCGTAGTTACTTTTGTTGAGGCTGTAATATTTTCACCGTCGTTGTTCGTGATTTTCAAAACCGCCGGATCGCTAAGTTCAATGGTTGAAGTAATTCCATTCGTGTTCGTTAAGGATAATTTTTTATCGACAGCATCAAGCAAGACAATTTGATTATTAGCACTCAAGCTGCCGTTATCATCAATGTTGATTGTAACGTTACCATCACCAACGCTATAGATATTACTTTCATAAGTGGAAACGCCAACAAGTTCAATTCGATCGCTGCCGGCTGTATAATCAGTAACAACCATTTTACCGCCGCTGTAGTAAATTATATCATTGCCTGCGCCGGTTACAACTGTATCATCACCGCCATTGTTGACAAATGAATCATTACCTGCACCAAGTGTAATTTGATCCGTTTTGCTTGACCCGATCACATAATCATTGCCTGCCGCTGCGTTAATCGTTGCGCCGTCAGTTCCTGAAGTCAAAGCACTAACATCAAGCGTATCATTTTTACTACCGCCGATTATGCTGTTAGTTACACTGTTACCAACAATGTGAATAGCCTTTTTAGTGCGTTTTGCAGCATTGACAATTTTAACGCCTGTATTTGGTGTAAGATCGATTTTTTCTCCGTCAGAATCTAAAACTTCAATCGCCGTACCGCCGAAGACTTGAGCACCAACTTTACCATCAGAGCCGACAATAGTTATTTTAGTTGAGACCGCACCAGGTAAAGAAACGAAAGTAGCATTGTTATTAGTACCTGCTCTTAAGTTTAAAACGAGATAATCATTATTAGCATTACCGGACAACAAAGTTACATCGTCAGCAAAAGCGATCTTATCGTAATTGCCTTTTTCGCTTGAATAATCACCGATCGTTGCATTTGCCTTACCGTCAAGCAAAAATAGATCATTACCTTTGCCGCCTTTATAGTAATTCTTTCCACCGCCGCCGGTCAACGTATCTGCACCAGTACCGCCAATTATCGTGTTATCGTTAGCATTGCCTATAACATACATTGCTTTAGTTCGTTTCGCCGCCGCCTCAATCTTAACAATATTTTGATTCGCCGCTGTGTTGATCGTCGTACCGTCTGCATTAGTTACTGTAATATCACTCGACAATAAATCAAGTGCATAAGTCATATTTGATTTAGTTCCTTTATCGTTCGTGTACTCTTCAGAAAGCGTAACTTTATATGGATTTACATTCGCTGCGGCAACAGAAACATAACCGTCATTTGCATTACCAACAACTGAGCCATAACCGCCGGCATCGTAGATCGTAATAGTTCCGATCGTTGCTGTACTGCCTTCTTGACCGATATAGAGAATAACATCACTTGGAGTTGCTTCAACCGTTGCCGCTACATTCTTCTTACCGTTTTTAATGAGTGAATATTTATTATCTGTACCAAGTGAAACCGAATAACCGGCAACTTGAGACTTTTCACTGTTAGCTCTGATTGTGCTTATCGCTGATCCAAGAAATTTATAACCTTCAGCAATCTTGATAACGTCTGTGCTTGGTTGATAGTCCGTTATAATGTCGTGTTCAATATCAGAATCGAAATAGAAAACGTCTGCACCTGCGCCGCCGGTTAAAATATTTTTAGGATTAATAATTCCGTTACTGCCGCCGCCGTTAGCTTTGAGAGTATCTGCACCGGTTCCGCCGTTTAATGTATTCAAAGAAGAATTTCCGATCAAATAATCATTCTTGTTACTGCCTCTGAGTACATAATTGACATTTGATCTTGAGCCTTCAATAGTTGAATTTTTATTGAGGTTACGAGCGTTGATAACAGTGTAAATGCTTGACGTGTCACTATCAATATAAATCGGCTTGTTAGCTGTGCCGGACTGTGGAGTTTCACCTTTTGCGATTGTCCATTCATAAGGATTAGCATAAATGGACGCAGAATTTAATACTGTGCCGCTGTCATTGACGATATTAATATTTTTATCCTTAGCACCTTTGACGGTGATTGAGTTGTTAGCGTCGAAAGTAAAAATCACGTCATCATTAGAATAAGTAGTTTTTGCAGTATCGTTGACGAAATTAGCCGCCGTTATCGTTGCAACCGCTGAATTAGTTGTATCGCTTGAAATGACAATAGTATCACTCTTACTGGTGTTTGAATTGTAAGTATAGTCGTCAATAACAACATTTCCGCCGCGATAAACGAAGGTGTCAGCACCTGCATTGCCTTTAAGTTCCGTTTTGCCGCCAACGCCGGTTATTAATGTGTCGGCAGCTTTACCACCAAGAATAATGTTAGCAGTTACACCGCCACCACTGCCGGAATTTCCGATCGCCGTCAATGCTTTCTTAGCACTTCGCTTTGATCCGTCGATAACCTTAACATATTGCTTATTAAGACTAAATGAGCCGTCAATCGTTGCGCCGTCGCTGTCAACAACTGCTAAATAAGAAGTTCCGAAGGCTTGAGTAAAATCAGTTGTTGGAATTTTAGTACCCGTCTGAACGCCTTTTTTGTTGTAAACAGGAACTTCAGCTTGTTCGTTAATAATGCTGATTTTTTGACCACGTCCACCGAGAAGTGTAATATTTCCGGCTGATACGCCATTATGTGTAACGTGCAAAGTTAAATCAGTACTGTTAGCAAAACCAAAACTTTCAACTTCATAGCCTTCAGCGAATCGTAATTTATCAGCAGCGGCTGTATAGTCCGTGATAATTTCGTTGAATGAACTTGAATTGTGATAGAAAACGTCAGCACCTTTACCGCCGGTTAAAGTTGATCTGCCGTCGCCACCGATCAAAGTATCAGCACCTGCACCGGCTTCAATGCTAATTGCAGTGTTGCCCGTTGACGTGATAGCGATCGCCTTTTTACGTCCGTCATTTGAAACCGCCGTGACGTTGTTATCAGCAGTGATCGCCGCGCCGGTTTTCTGATTAATCGTTATCGTTGGTGATCCATAAGTCTGTGTTGAAGTCCGCTTGTTAGCATCAACAACAGTGATATTTTTAGCCGCTGCACCTTGAATTGTAACCTTATTGCTTGATGTAACAGTACCATTAACACTATTAACAGTAAAGATCAGATCGTCGCCGCTAATCGACGATGAATAAATCGCCTGATTAGACTGCATAACCAGCTTGTCAGCTTCTTTATTGCGAATGTTATAATCAGTAATTACAAGATCGCCATCACTAATCATAAAAGCGTCATTGCCTTTGTTTCCGGTTAAAGTTGTAGTAACTGAGCCGCCGATCATAGTGTTAGCCTTATCA
Source organism: Selenomonadaceae bacterium (assembly GCA_017476425.1). Lineage (GTDB taxonomy): Bacteria > Bacillota > Negativicutes > Selenomonadales > Selenomonadaceae > Quinella. The sequence continues at coordinate 5,260 of JAFUZV010000054.1, read as the reverse complement.
TTACCGATAATCTGAATACTTTTAGTTAATGCTGAAGCTACTGTTGCAGCGGTATCAAGCGGCGCAACCATACCGGCAGCATCAATCGTTACTGCTGCAGTGTTGCCGCTGAGATTGTAAGTTGTTCCGTTGACAATATCGCCGTCAATTACAGATACTAATGCTGATCCGTAACTTTGCTTAGTAACATTGCCACTAGCGTCAATAACTGTCAACTTGTCAGAAGTATAAGCCGTCTTACCTGCCGCGTTAGTGTAAGACTTCAAAGCGTTCTTGATTGTAACTTTTGACTTGTTGATAGTGAGTTGCAGATCAGTAGCAGCTTTTTTGGTGACAAGTGTCGAGGCTGAAATTGTTGCATTGTTAAGATCAATAATATCATTATCAGAATCGAAATCAACAATAACGTCAGGACCGTCATTGCTACCAAAAACGAATGTATCAACAACGTTAGCCGTGCCGATCATCGTATCGTTACCGGTTCCGCCATAAATCGTATTAGCTTTAGTGCCGCCTTGAATGCTTGTTTTGCCGCTGCCGCTGATAATGTATAATGGATTAGTATATTTTTTTGCGTCGATCGAAGTGACTTTTGTGTTGATCGACGCGTCAATAGTTGCATAAGTTACGCCGCCGACAGTTGCAGTGCTTGGCGTGATATTGTCAGAAGTTCCGCCTAAAGTTAGCGTAGTAGTTCCAAATTGTTGAGTGCTGTATTGATAACCGTTACCGTCAACAACAGTGATCATTTTACCTGCTGCACTTGTAAGTGACAAAGTGCCGCTGTTCTTGCCTTTGAGATTCGTAACAGTGAAAATGACATTATTAGCAGTCGCCGCTTTTGCACCGAGTGCTGACGCTGTGATCTTCGTGTCTGAACTTGCAAGAATGATCGTATCTTCAGAATTATAATCAGTGATAATATCTGCGCCGTCACCTGAGCCATACATAAAAATGTCAGCACCATCACCGCCGGTCATAGTATCTGCGCCGGTAAAACCATAAAGTGTATCAGCATACTTTGATCCGGCGATCGAATTAGCCAGCTTGTTAGCAATAATATAAGTTCCACTAGTCCGAGTGTATTCATCAGTTGAGGCATCAATAAGTTTTTTAGTCGTATCAGAGGATAAATCAACAATACTTTCATTCGTAACGATATAATCATTGCCGGAGCGATAAATTTTAGACATATCAGCATTGTTGACAAAATCAATATGCTTGTTTCGAGCGTCCTTAACAGTAACAGTCGTCTTCGTCGTGCTGAATGTAACATCGTTGTTGGTGATTGTGTAAGTTGGTGTTAAATCACCGAAATCAAGTTTATCAATTCCGAAGTTAAAATTCTGCACAATGTTAGTACCGTTGTTCGTCTCAAATTTAAAAGTAACTGCACCGGATTCACTGCCACTACTTCCGATCACAGTGTCATTACCTGCGCCGCTGATGATCGTAGTTGCGGCTTGACCGGCTTTGATAGAGTTAGCAGACGAATTACCGATAACCACAACATTATTAACTGCTGCACTTGCGTCAACAACCTTAACAGAAGTGTTAAAAGTCACGTCAACGGTTGTAACGTCAGAACTAGCAGTGAAAGTTGTATCACCGAACTTTTGAGACAAATTATCAATCTTGTTGCCGCTTGAATCAACAACGGTTAATTGTTTACTTTTAGCGTCGTTAATGGTCAATGTTCCTGTTGTGCTTTTGATAGCAACGTTGTTACCATTGACATTAACAGCAGTAACAGTATCATTTGCCGCAAGTTGAATAACGTCTGATCCGGCAGTGTAACCGGTGAAAATGTCTGTACCTGCACTGATCTGCATAGTGTCGTTACCGCTACCGCCGTTGATAGTATCGTTACCACTGCCGCCATTGAAAACGCCGCCGCCTTTACCGGCTTTAATCGTGTTGTTGTTTGAATTGCCTTCAATGTCAAGTTGCCCTGTAACGCTTGAGGCATCAATCAAAGTAACACGAGTGTCATAATCATCTGATGAAAGTGAGCCTGTCACGTCTGATGGTAAGGTTAAATTCTTGAATGAGTTACTATAATATGAACTTGAAAGCGTAAGGCTTTTTTCAATGTAACTCGTCGAGTTCGCCATATTTACCACTCCTTAGTTTTAAACAATCCTTGAGATGAGAATATCACTAATAATTAGAATGATAATATCATTTCGTCGACGAGTTGTCAAATGGTTAATCAAAGTTGTTTGTTGACGATCGATCATTTGTAATATATAATTGTCAAGTTAGTCTGATTCATAAACAAACGGCTTCCTCTTTTTGAGGAGGTGATAATCGTGAGTAAACGCAAGCAACGTAAATCTCAAAGCAACTTCACTCGTTGGCTGAAGAAGCGCAAAAAAAATGACTGGAACTTTTGGCTTCAAATCCTTCAAACAGGATTCAATGCCGTCCAGACAGCGATTTCACTTTACAACGCACTCTTCAATTAGTGCAAAGCCGTTCTAACACAACGGCTTCTGAAAAAACTAAGTTAATAACTAATTTTTGAGGAAGCCTGACGTAAGAATCAGACTTTTTTGTTTGCCTTCGTTGAAAGTATGATAGCAAATCAGCGGCTACTTGTCAAGCACTAAGTTGACAACGTCGATCGAATGTTTTATAATCAATGCGTTAGTCTGATTCATAAACAGACGGCTTCCTCTTTTGAGGAGGTGATAACCGTGAGTAAAAAGCGCAAGAAGCGTAAGCAACAAAACAAACTGATTCGCTGGCTTAAAAAGCGCAAGAAAAAAACCGACTGGAATCTCGTCATTAACGTGATCCAGACGGCGGTTGTCATTTACGACGTGCTCTTCAATTAGCACAAAGCCGTTTTTCCAGAACGGCTTCCAATAAGACCTAAACTTTAGATTTTTGAGGAAGCCTGACGTAAGAATCAGACTTTTTTGTTTGCCTTCGTTGAAAGTATGATAGCAAATCAGCGGCAACTTGTCAAGCACTAAGTTGACAGCGTTGATCGAATGATTTAAAAAGCGTAACAAGTTTATCAAATGGCTTAAAAAGCGCAAGCAAAAAACCGACTGGAATCTCGTCATTAACGTGATCCAGACGGCGGTTATCCTTTACCAAGCGTTCTTCTCTTGACGCAAAAGCCGTTCTGCAAAACGGCTCTTCAAATTAACTTAAAGTATTAATTTTGAGGAAGCCTGACGTTGAATCAGACTTTTTGTTTGCCTTCGTTAAAAGTATGATAACAAATCAGCGGCAACTTGTCAAGCATTAAGTTGACAGCATTGATCGATTGTTTTATAATCTGCTTGTTAGTCTGATTCTCAAACAGACGGCTTCCTCTTTTGAGGAGGTGATAATCGTGAGTAAGCGCAAGAAGCGTAACAAGTTTATCCAGTGGCTTAAAAAGCGCAAAAGAAAAACCGACTGGAATCTCGTCATTAACGTGATCCAGACGGCGGTTATCCTTTACCAAGCGTTCTTCGATTGACGCAAAGCCGTTCTCACAAAACGGCTCCTTAAAAAACAATTCAATGAATAATTTTTGAGGAAGCCTGACGTTGAATCAGACTTTTTTGTTTGCACTTATTAAAAGCATAATAGCAGATCGATCAATCTTTGTCAAGAAAAAAAGATCGATCAGCTTTCGCCGAACGATCAATATATTGTGTTATTTGCAGTATTAAAGATTAATATTTAGAATCCTTAGCAATAAGCCTAAGCCTAAGCCTTAATTACTTATTCTGCTTTTTGGTAGCAGCAGTAGTAACTTGAGTGAAGTCCGTGCTGTTGTTGATTGAAGTAAGATCGGCATAATCAACTGCGACAGCCGCATCATCAGCTTTAACAGCAGTGATATTATCGAGATCGCTTGCACTTGCAAAGTTATCATCGCTGACGAGCTCTGCAAAACCGGCTTCACGATATGCACTATCAGTAGGAACTGTCACAGAACTCTTAGAAGTTGTACTATAGCTGAGACCAAGACCGCTGAGTGTCAATGTTGTCGTCTCAGTTGCCTTGTTCTGCTTGTTAGCTGAGCCGGTAGCTACTGCTTTAGTAAGAGTGAAGAGCTCAGCACCTTCTTCGCCGCTAAGCGTGACAGATTGAGTTGCACTACCTTTCTTAAGCGTAAAGGTAACAGAAGAAAGTTTTCTACTAGTTGATCCGTTAGCAGTTCCTTCACCTTCGCCGTCAACTGAAAGATCATCAAAGCCATCAACTTCCGAAATAGTCCAGCCTTTAGCAAGTGCAAAGCTAGCATTTGAAGTTACACCGCTAATAGCGTCGTCGCCGCCGCCACCGACTGTAACATTAGCACCGGCTGATCCCAACACGATGTTATCTTCACCTGCGCCGGTAACAACATTAACTTTCTTAGTCGAGGGAGAAAGATCAACAGCGGAGCCGCCTTTACCTGCGGTGTAGTCAGTGAAGTTAGCACCTGCATTGAATTGCAAAGCACTTGCAACTGTGCTCTTGCTTGCATTAATGGTAAGTGTGTTGTTGGTGAATTGTGAATCAGAGAAATCGTTCTTTGTTGCTTTAGCTGTCAAAACGATATTAGTCTTATCACTAAGAGTTACACCGGACTTAGTGGTTGAGGTATCATCACTGCTATAGCGAATTGCACTTGTTACGCCATTCTTAACAACATCCTTAAGGACAATGTTAGCACTGTCAGTCGTGATAGTTGCATCAGATGCGCCGAGTGTGTAATTAGTGTCATAATCTGCAAGTGAAAGACCTGAAATATCAAGAATATCATTGCCGGTGTTGAAGTCTGTAATAGTAACAGTTGGTGTCTCAGTAGTTGTCTCTTCTTCTTCTTCTTCACTGGCTTCACTGCCGCTAAGATTGATCTGGAATACGTCAACACCTTTACCGCCGGTGTAAGAACCTGCATTGATAATTTCTATAGTGTCGTTTCCTGCACCACCGATGATTGAATTGACGTTACCATCACCAACGAGTACGTGAGCCTTCTTAGTTGCAGAAGCGTCAATAGTAGTCGTCTTTTCTGATGAAGAGTCAAGGCTTGTTGAAATAGTTGCATTAGCCGCAGCATCAGCATCAACAATAGTGATTTTTTCTTGACCGAAGGACTGTTGCAAAATGCTGTCAGTAGTGACTTTACCTTTAGCATTTGCGCCGAACTGTGCAATAGTGACTTTGTCGCCGCTGTAGCCGGTAAGTTTAACGATTGCAGCATTTTCAGTATCATCTTTACTGAAGTTGATCGTCAAAACGCCGTCTTCAACGGTTGCATCTT
>JAFUZV010000053.1 GCA_017476425.1 Selenomonadaceae bacterium | reverse complement strand
TGTTGAGGTTGAAAATTATTTTGATTCATTGCTTGAGGCTGTGATTGATTATTAAATTGTTGAGGCTGATTAGATTGATTAGGTTGATTCATTTGTTGCGATTGTTGAGGTTGAAAATTATTTTGATTCATTGCTTGAGGCTGAGATTGATTATTAAATTGTTGAGGCTGATTAGATTGATTAGGTTGATTCATTTGTTGAGGTTGAAAATTATTCTGATTCGCTTGTTGAGGTTGAGATTGATTATTAAATTGCTGAGGTTGATTCGCTTGATTAGGTTGATTCATTTGTTGAGGTTGAAAATTATTTTGATTCATCTGTTGAGGCTGTGATTGATTATTAAATTGTTGAGGTTGATTCGCTTGATTAGGTTGATTCATTTGTTGAGGTTGAAAATTATTCTGATTCATCTGTTGAGGCTGTGATTGATTATTAAATTGTTGAGGCTGATTAGATTGATTAGGCTGATTCATTTGTTGCGGCTGTTGAGGTTGAAAATTATTCTGATTCATTGCTTGAGGTTGTTGACCTTGTTGCATTTGCTGAGACTGATTTTGTCCTTGTGATTGATCTGATCCTTTAAATTTCAAATTACTAAACATCGACTGCAAAAATTGTCTAGCTTGACTTTGCGCCGCTTGTCTAGTCATTTGTCCTTGTTGCGGTTGTTGTGATTGATCTGCTCCGGCTGTCGTTTCATTTGCAGGTCTCGGCATAAAAAATTTTATCAGCTTTTTCAAAAATTCCATCGCTTCAGTTTCATTGCCCGGCGGTGATGAAAGTTGCGTTGACGTTCCGATCGCTAAAGCGGCTAAAATTGTATAAAGTTGTTGAGGCAGTTGTTCAGCAGTTTTAGAATCGATCAATTCAAAAGCCGCTTTCGACAACAAAACCGGCTCAAATGTACTGCCGCCTTCTTCATTCACTAATAAAGCCTTGAGATTTTTCAAAACTAATTCTGTCTGTTCATTTAATTCCATTGAAAAACCTTTTTCGGCAAGTGCTCCGATCTGCGTCAACATTCTTGCAAAGACTGATAATTGTTCCATTGAAAAGCGTTGACTTTCAAGAGTTGATCCTATACCTTGCTTTAAAGTTGAATCCATAGAAAAAGCCTGTTGCAAAATATTTTTCACAACTTGACTGACTTCTTCCGGCATTCTTTCCATATTCAATTTTTCATTAGTAGCGATTTTCGATAACACGCCTGCCATATCATCAATAGCAGTCTTGATCGCAACGCTAGTTTGTGGTTTAAAACCACTACCTGATCCGCCGTCTTCTCGTCGTTGAACACCTTCACTACTGCCCGGACGCTGCGGCTGATTTATCGGTCGTATTCCTATTGCTCCTGCTTCCAACGGCATTTAAATTTTCACTCCTTTTATAAATTGTTTTTACTTGATAACATACTTTTCACCGGCTCAAAACTATGACGATGCAAAGGACAAAATCCAAAATTTTTGATCGCCTCAATGTGAATTTTAGTTCCGTAGCCTCGATTATGTGAAAATCCATATTGAGGATAAATTTTATCCCATTCGTCAGTCATTCTGTCACGTGTAACTTTTGCAATGATTGAAGCCGCTGCTATTGATGCTGATAACGAATCGCCACGAATGATCGATTTTGTCTTGATCGGTTCATCAAAATTAACTTTCATTGCGTCAGTTAAAACATATTCCGGCTGAATTTTTAATTGTTTAACTGCCTCATACATACCTTTTAAAGTCGCTTGATAAATATTATCTTTGTCGATCTGTTCAATCGAAACAGCAACATAAGAATAACAAATCGCCTTCTCGACAATTTCAGCATAAACTTTTTCACGCATATTATGAGTTAATTTTTTTGAGTCGTTTAAGTGATCAATAAAAATATCATTCGGCGGCAAGATCACTGCGGCAACAAGCATCGGACCTGCAAGCGATCCGCGTCCGGCTTCGTCAACACCGGCGATCAAATTAAAACCTTCTTGACGCAATTCATCTTCAAATTGATATAAACCTTGCACTCGTTTCATCTCAAGATTTCTTTTCTCAAGTGCTTTTTGCGCTTTCAATTCTTTTATCGTCATTTACAATTCAACTCTTCAATTAAAATTATCAAGTGTAACTTTGCCGAGCTTGCCCGATCTAAATTCATTCAAAATAATTCTTTCAGCCTTTTCAAAATCAATCAAGCCGCCTTTTTGAAGACAGCCGCGTTTTTTACCGATAATTTCTAATAATTCGTGACCATTCAACGGCAGATCATTTAATTTAAATCGTTCTTTCAAAATGTCACCATAATTCGCCGCTAAAGTCTCAAGTAATTTGCAAGTCACAATTTCGAGATCGTGAATCTCATCGCTGATCGCATAAGTCCACGCTAATTTCATTGCGACTTCTTGATCTTCAAATTTTGCCCAGAGAATTCCCGGCATATCCAACAGTTCAAGTCCGTTATCAATTTTGATCCATTGCTTTGCACGTGTAACGCCCGGACGATTTTCGATCTTCGTATGATTAACGCCTGCAAGTTTATTAATTAATGACGACTTGCCAACGTTCGGAATGCCGATTATCATTGCACGAGCTGATCGCGGCTTAGCACCGTGCTTGACTAATTTATGAGTTTTATCTTCAGCAAGATTTTTAGCGGCGGCGATCAAGTTTTTTATTCCTGTACCTTTGACGGCATCGACAGCAACGGCGATCAAATTCTCTTCAGAAAATTTTTTGATCCATTCCGAAGTCGATTTTTGATCAGCGAGATCAGATTTACATAATGCTATCAATCTCGGCTTATCATTCAAAATTTCTTTCAACAATGGATTTTGACTGCTCAGCGGGATTCTTGCGTCAAGTACTTCAATCACTATGTCGACAATTTTTAAATTTTCCTCGATCAATCGCTGCGCTTTTTTCATATGACCCGGAAACCATTGCAAGTTAGGTAGATCATTTATTTCAGTCATTTTTATTGCACCTCAACGCAATTATAACATAGAAAAATTTTTTGATCTAGATAATTCAAACGCCGCTGAAGTCGAAATTTGGAATAAAATTTTTCGACGCAGTAAAGCCTTCTTGAATGAAACAATTTTTAATACCGAGATCGACAGCGTGATTAATAACAGAATTATATTCAAATGTCGTCAGTCGTCGATTAATTTTTTTGTGTTGACTTGCATTAAATAACGGCGTGTATTGATTCATCAGACTTATAAAAATTTCATCGCCAAAAGTTTTGTAAAGCCATTCAATAATTTTAATGCTGTCGTGCCTGTGATTCGGCAAAATTAAATGTCTGACAATTAAACCGCGTTGAAGTTGTCCATTTAGATCGAAAATATTTTTTCCGACGAGTTCAAACATTTTCATAATTGCCGCCGTTGCGATCTCAAAATAATTCTTCGCCGCTGAATATTTTATAGCGATCTCATCATCAAAATATTTCAAGTCCGGCAGAAAAATATCAACGTGATTTTTCAAAAGTTCAATCGTTTCGACATTTTCATAAGCATTTGAATTGTAAACGATCGGCAAATTCAAGCCGTGAGTTTTAGCAATCTTCAAAGCCTCAACGATCTGCGGCACATAATGAGTTGGTGTAACAAGTTCAATATTCGCCGATCCACGATCTTGCTGTTCAAGAAAAATTTCTGCAAGCCGATCGATCTCAATTTCAACGCCGCGACCTTGATGGCTGATCTCATAATTTTGGCAGAAACAACAACGCAAATTACAATTAGCAAAAAAAATCGTTCCGGCACCGTTTTCACCAACTAAGCAAGGTTCTTCCCATTGATGAAGACTAACCAGAGCGATTTTAATTTTATCGCTTGCTTTGCAGAATCCATTTTTTTTATAGCGATCTACTTTGCAACGTCTTGGACAAAGTTCACAGCTTTTAAGTAAATTTATCATTACCAATTACCAATTCCACATTGCCAATTATTCATAATCGTTTTCTTTACGCTTGCGAATTATAAATTTTAACGGCGTGCCTTCAAAGCCAAAACGTTCACGCAGTTGATTTTCAATAAATCGCAGATATGAGAAGTGGAATAAATCAGGATCATTAACGAAAATTATAAATTTCGGCGGACAAATGTCAGCTTGAGTCATAAACAAAATTTTTAATTGCTTACCTTTTTTTGACGGCGGCGGATTAACTGAAATTGCATCACGGATTAATTCATTCAAGACGCTTGTTTGTATTCTCATTGACTGCTGTTCAGCAACAAATTTCACAAGTTCAGTAACTCTTTGCACTCTTTGACCTGTTAATGCTGAAGCGTAAAGAACCGGTGCATATTGCAAAAATCCTAATTGTTCACGAAGATCATCAGTAAATCTGTTTGTCGATCGATCGTGTTTATCAGGAAAAATATCCCATTTGTTGATGACTATTACACAGCCTTTGCCGGACTCATGAGCATAACCGGCGATCTTCTTGTCTTGTTCAGTTACTCCGACAGGAGCTTCAATCAACATTAAAACTACATCAGCACGATCAATCGCTCTTAATGATCGAATTACGCTGTAATGTTCAACGGCATCATCAATTTTATTTTTGCGTCTCATTCCTGCCGTGTCGATCAATGTAAATTTAATATCATCTTTAACAAAGTGAGTATCAATCGCATCACGAGTTGTGCCGGGTATATCGCTGACAATGACACGCTCCTCACCTAGCATTTTATTAACAAGTGAAGATTTTCCGACGTTCGGACGACCTATTACAGCAATTCTAATTTCATCTTCGTCACGAATTTCTTCATCAGCTTTCGGAAATGATTCGACAACTTTATCAAGAAGATCACCAAGACATAAAGCATTCGATGCAGAAATTCCGATCGGATCGCCTAAGCCGAGATTATAAAATTCAAAAACATTCATATCAAGTTGCACGCTGTCGATCTTATTCACAGCAATTATCACAGGCTTTTTAGTTGTGCGCAGAAGTTTAGCGACTTCCTCATCAGCAGCAGTTAAACCGGCACGACCATCAACAACAAAAACAATTACATCAGCCTCATCCATTGCGATTTGTGCTTGTGCACGCATTGAAGTTAAAATTTTGTCGTTCGATTCAATTTCAATTCCGCCGGTATCAATTATTGTAAATTCATAAGTCAGCCACGTTGCATCCATATAAATTCGATCACGAGTAACTCCGGGCATATCGTCAACGATCGATAATTTTTTTTTGCCGATCTGATTAAATAATGTTGACTTTCCGACGTTCGGACGACCAACGATCGCCACAATAGGTTTAGACATAAAAATTTTTCACCTTCTCATAAAATTTTGTCGAAATTATATCAAAAAAATTTTTTTACGACAAGCATTATGACAAGCTCTTTCAAATGGTAACGAAAGATTTTTAGAGTATGAAAAAATTTTTAAAAATTTTCTTTTTGACCTATTGACATTTTGACTTTTTGGTGTATAATACAAAATGTCCGAAGGGAAAAAACCAAATGGACAGAAAAAAATTTGAAATTGTATTTTATAAAAGGAGACTGATTAATATGTTGAGTTTAGTACCGTTTGTAACGAAAAGAAATTTGTCAAATGCAAATACTGGTTTTCAAAGCCTGTTTGATGTTTTCAATGAGCCGTTTTTTAATGACTTTGTGAGTTCGCCGGCGAATTTAAATTGCAGCGGCTTCAAAGTTGACGTAAAAGATAACGGCAATGCTTATGAATTAATCGCTGATTTTCCTGGAATGAAGAAAGAAAATATTTCTCTCGACTACGAAAATAATTATTTAACAATTTCAGCGAAGACTGAAGACAATAAGGATGAGCAGGACGACAAAGGCAATTACATTCGCCGTGAGCGTCACGTCGGTAGCATGAGCCGTTCATTCTACATTGATAACATTGACGAAACGAAAATTTCAGCTGAGTTTAAAGATGGAACTTTAAAAGTTGATCTTCCAAAAATCGTTGAAGAACCAACAAAGTCCACGAAGATCGAAATTAAATAATGATCGCAAAATAAAAAATCCATAACTTCAAAATATATTCAAAAAAATAAACCGATTGCAATTAATGCTTTCGGTTTTTTTGTTATGATCAAAAAATATTTTATGCTTCAGCTTGAAGATTATTTTGAGTAGAATTAGTAGTTGTTGTGCTAGTACTCGTTTCTGTATTAGTATTTCCGTCAGATTCGTAAACTTTAATTATATCTGAAATTGAAACCTTGTAAGTAGTACCGTTGACTTCAGCAATTACAGAAGGAGTAGAGCCATCAGCAAGGCTGACACCTTTAACAACACCTTCAAGAACTTCATTGCGAGTCACTGTGCCTTCAACGCCAGGCACTGAAATAGCAGCATTCCAGTTGATATTTTTGCCGATCATTCCGCTGAGTTGACCAACTAAAATTGAAGTGTCGATATTATTAACGATCGTTGAAAGTCCTTCAAGACTTGACGCAACGTTAGTCATTTGTTCAAGTGCTGAGAAGTTAGCAAGCTCCGCAAGATACTGACTATTATCTTGAGGATTAAGCGGGTCTTGATACTTCATTTGAGCAACAAGCAACTGCAGGAAGACATCTTTACCAAGTTCATCTTTCGCATTCGTTACTGCATGATCTTTTGCATATTGTTCAGCGTCATAAGTTACGCCGTCAACAGTTATCGTATTAAGCGAATTTGCCATATTTATTCCACCTTTCAAACGGTTTTATTAAACTCTGTAATCAACGCCGCCATCAGTCAATGAATTATTTTCCATTGAGGTTGTTTTCGCTATGACTTCGACGTTATCATCATCAACGCCGTTATTACTGCCGCCGTCAAGTCCAACTTTGCCGATTCTACCAATTTTTGAATTATTTCCGCGTTGATTTTGTCTTTGTTCCCAAGCCTGTTGTCCTCTGCCATTCATCATTCCGCTATCTGACAGATGAGCACTGACTTGGACGTTATCGACTTTCAAGCCTTGATTAGCAAGATCGTTTTTGAGTTGAACAAGAGTATTTTCAATTATCGCTCTGACTTGTGCGTTATCGCTGTGGAATGAAGCATTGACTGCGCCATTCGCTGTTACTGAAACTCTCAATGTCAATTCACCTAAATGCTCCGGTTTAAGATGAATGACCATTTCAGTATTATCAAGCGTCTTGATCATTTTAGCGTGTTCAACGATCTGTTCAGTGATATTGAAGTCTTGACGTGCTACAGATTGAGGCTGATCGATCGGATCAGACGGTAAATTTATTGTCTGATTTAAATTATTCGTTGCCGCACTGAGATGAGATGCAAAATTTTCTGTTGGTGCTTGCGATTGAATAACAGGCTCTTCAGATTCAAAATTATTCGTCATAGCCTTTTGCATTTGTGATTGAAGATTTTGATTTAAATTTTGTTGCTGATTTTGTGATTGTTGCTGTGGAGATTGATCTTGTTGTGAAGGTTCTACTACTTGCATGTCATTAACATTTTCAGTCGAAACAAAATTATTTAATGGATTTTGCAAAGGCTGTTGTTTTGAAATTTCCGGTTGATTTTCTGAAATTACCGCTTGTACTTGTGGTGTCTCAACAATATTTATTTGTTGTTGAGGTTGATTTTGTACTTGTTGAGGCTGTGCTTGAATTTGATTATCAACTTGCACCGGCTGAGTTTTAATTTGCGTTTGAGGTTGATAATTAATTTGAGTTATCTGCTGATTTTGATTATTTAAAGGTAATTTTTCTTGATTTGAAGTCGTTTCATTAGTCACTTGTTGCCGATCAGTTTGAATAATTTGATTTTGTGATGAATTATCTTTAGTTATGATCGGTTGCTCTTCAATTTCATTTTGAATAGGTTGCTTAATATCAGTCTGAATGTCTTGCTTGACTTCTAAATTATTTTTAGGTTGAATATCAAGCGTTTCATTCTGATTTAATTGTTGAGGTTGATTTTGAATAGGTTGATCTTGAACTTTAGATTGCATTTGTGATGAATTATCCTTAGTTACAATGATCGGTTGCTCTTCAACTTCATTTTGAATAGGTTGCTTAACTTCAAAATTATTTTGTTGAGGTTTAATTTTTGTTTGAGTATCTAATTGTTGAGGTTGATTTTGAATCGGTTGATTTTGAATTTTAGGCTGATTCTGTGAATTATCTTTAGTTACAATGATCGGTTGCTCTTCAACTTCATTTTGAATAGGTTGCTTAATGTCAAAATTATTTTGTTGAGGTTTAATTTTTGTTTGAGTATCTAATTGTTGAGGTTGA
>JAFUZV010000052.1 GCA_017476425.1 Selenomonadaceae bacterium | reverse complement strand
TGTTGCGGCAGATCGTTATGTTGTGCAACTTTCTTAGGTGATTTTGTGCCGGTTTCAATTCGTATGGCGAAAGAACAAAATTTATCATTAAATCCTGCGAAAATTTCCGGAATTTGTGGACGTTTAATGTGTTGTCTGAAATATGAAAATGATTATTACTGTGAACAAGGTACACACGAACTGGTAGCGATCACGGAGCCGAAATTAGGTGATCGCGTTGTGATTGAAGAAGGTGAAAATACGATTGAAGGCACGATTATTTCAATCAATCACAAGATGAAGACGGCGACAATAAATTTAGACAATTCAAAGACAACTATTGCTGCGTGGAAAGATATTTTTGAGATTGAAAAAGCTGACCCGGAGATCAAAACGATCGTTGCTGCTGTCGATGAAGATGAAGAAGTTGCAGAAACGATCGTTGAAAGCAATAATGATAATTATCCAATACGCAATAGAAGACCGCCATTTCGATCGAATCCTCAACCGCAAACACGATCGACTATTCAACCGCCGAGTCGATCAAATTTTCAAAGTCGAGACAATCGAGACAACAGAATTAATAATGAAATTCGATCTTCTCGTGATAATCGTGATAATCGCAGTGATAAATTTAATCGTAAATTCCCAAGACGCGATCGGCGCAGTGATGATTTTCAACGTAGCAAGAGAAATAATCCACGCCGTTATAATTCTGATGATGAATAATGCAATGATTTTAAATGAAGGTGAACGAATTGACGACTTGATGAAAAGCGGAAGAAAGATCATTCAAAGTGCGAATGAATTTTGCTTTTCAATGGATTCAGTTTTGCTTGCACATTTTCCGAAATTCAAGCGTAAATATAAAGTTCTTGATCTCGGCACGGGTACAGGTGTAATTCCTTTATTGATAGCTGATGAAGTTGCAAAAGTTGAGGCGATCGAATTAAATTCAACGATGGCTGATATTGCCCGGCGGAATGTTGAATTGAATGATCTAAACGAAAAAATTTTTGTGACTGAAGGCGATTACAGATCGATAAAAAAATATTTTAAAACGGAGAGTTTTGATCTTGTGCTTGCTAATCCGCCGTACAGAGCGATCGGCAGTGGTGCAGTTAATGAAATTTCAGGCGTTACGACGGCGAGACACGAATTTACCGCGACACTTGATGACGTTGTAACGGCGGCTAGATTCGCTTTGAAGTATCACGGTTTATTTTGTATGATTCACATTTGCGAGCGGCTTTGTGAGATCGTCGAAACTCTTCACCGCCATCAATTTGAAATGAAACGACTCAGATTAATTCAACCAAAATTTTTAAAGAGTCCTAACTTAATGTTGATTGAGTCAATGGTCGGTGGAGCACCCGGAGCATTAAAAATTGATCCGCCGTTGATCGTTCACAATGACGACGGATCATATTCTGATGAAATAATTTCTATTTACGGCTTGAGTTAAGAAAGATGATTAATAAAAAAAGATATTCACTTGAAAAAAGTATTGAGAATGAAATAATTGAATTAGCGAAAAGATATAATTTCAAGAAAGTTATATTGTTCGGATCACGTGCAAGAGGCGATAATAATGATCGAAGTGATATTGATTTAGCAATATCCGGCGGCGATTTTGTAAATTTTTCTCTTGACGTTGAGGAAAAAATTTTTACGCTTTTGAAATTTGATATAGTTAATCTTGACAAAGAAAATAAAATTGATTTTTTGAATGAAATTGAACGTGATGGGATCGTATTGTATGAAAAAAATTGAAAATTATTCAAAGTGTCTTGAGGTTTTGAAAGGCGCAGATAAATCAAAAGCACAAAGCGATGAAATATATCGAATGGGCGTTATAGGTCAATTTAATTTAACTTTTGAACTTGCGTGGAAAGCCTTAAAAGAAGTTATGCAAATTTATGGAATTGATACAGCTAAAACCGGCTCACCTCGTGAAGTATTAAAAGAAGGTTATAGAATTGGATTTTTGTCTGATTCTGATATTTGGCTTGATATGCTTTCAAGAAGAAATATAATAACTCACATTTATAACGGATCAACAGTAGATGAATTTATCGATCAAATTTTTGATAATTATATTGCGACCTTTGAAAAATTGCACAATGCTCTTAACGATAAAATTAATAATCTTGAGTGTGAAAAATTATGAATGAAATAAATTCTAAATTGTATCTTGTAGCGACACCGATCGGCAATCTTGACGATATGACATTTCGAGCCGTCAAGATTTTGAATGAAGTTGATCTGATCGCTGCGGAAGATACTCGACGCACTAGAAAACTTTTAACACATTTTGATATTCATACACCGCTGATTCATTACGATGAAAATAATAAAAATCTTGTTGGAGAAAAGATCATTGAACGAATCAAAAGCGGTGAAAATGTTGCTTGTGTGAGTGATGCCGGGTTGCCTGCGATCTCTGATCCCGGTAGTGATCTTGTTAAGTTAGCGATCGAAGCAAATATAAAAGTCGTGCCGATACCCGGAGCAAATGCTGCTTTGACTGCGTTGATCTGTTCCGGACTCGATACGACTAAATTTACTTTCGTTGGATTTTTGCCGAAGACTTTAAAAAATTGTCGTGAAGTTTTGGAAAGTATTAAAACACATTCAGAGACGTTAATTTTTTATGAGTCGCCTCATCATTTGAAGGCAACATTAAAAATTTTGATCGAAGTGCTTGGAAATCGTCAAGCGGTTATTGCTCGTGAACTTACGAAGATACACGAAGAATTTTTGCGCGGCGATCTTGAATTACTTTCAAAAATTTTTTTGGAAAATGATCCGCTCGGTGAATTTGTGATCGTCATCAATGGTTTTAATGGATCGATCGAAGATAACGAAATTTCAAATGATAATTTAATTGACTCTTACAAAAAACTTCTTGATAATGGACTAGATAAAAAATCGGCGATGAGAGAAGTTGCAAAGAAATTTAATATTAGCCGCCGTGAAATTTATAAATTAATTTTGGAGAGTGATAATAATGAATGAAGTTAGAATTGATCTGCGGACGCAAAATTTTGATCGCAAAAGCGAAAGCATTAGAAGTACTCAACTTTGTTTCAAGATTAATAACACGATGCCTAAAACGCCGGAATGTGAAGAGTTGATCAGAAAACTTTTTCCGGATATGGGTGAAGACTCAAGTATAATGCCTCCGATTCAAGTCAATCTAGCTAATCAAGTGCACATTGGCAACCGTGTAGCGATAATGTATAATTTGCTTTGTATGAGTGTCGGCGGAATTACTATTGATGATGACGTTATGATCGCGGCGAATGTTTCACTAATCAGCAACAATCACGACTACAACGAACGACAGATTATCACTTGCAAGCCTATTCATATCAAGCGAAATGTTTGGATCGGGGCAAATGCTACGATTTTACCCGGCGTAACGATCGGTGAAAATTCTGTTGTTGCTGCCGGTGCAGTTGTAAGTAAAGATGTTCCGGACAATGTTGTTGTCGGCGGCGTTCCGGCTAAAATTATTAAGCGTCTATAATTTTGGAGAGTGCCTCATTGAATTTAAAAGATCATCCACTTATTTTTGCCATCAGCGGATCAATTTTGTTGATGGTGATATTTTATTTTGCATTTCACGAACCACTTCAAAAAGATATTTTAAAAATGAATTTAGAGACGCAGAAGATCGTCAAAGACGGAATAGAAATTTTGAATTTCAAAAGCAAGCACGGCGATCTCAACGAATATATTAAGAAATTAGATGAGCGTTATCAAGATACAAATATTTTTTTGCCGGAAAAGATCGAACAAGGCGAATTTATCAACGATTTACAACAGAAGGCTTTAGAAAATCAAGTGAAAATTGTAGCGATCATACCGAGCAAGATTCAACCATTCATTGAAGAAAATTCGGACGATCAAAAAGAAAATTCTGATCTGATGAAAGATATTGTAATGTTGCCGATCAATTTGAAAATTGATTGTGGATATATTCAACTGTTAAATTTTTTGAAGGCGATCGAAACAAATGAACGAATAATGCAAATTAAAAATTTTTCGATAGTCAGTAAAGGTGACGGCGAAAATTTATCTTGTGAATTGAATATAATAATTTTTGCACTCGAAAAGAATAATGAATGAGGTGTAATAATGTCAGACTTGAGATTTATGACGGCGGGCGAATCGCACGGATCAACCTTGACGGCGATTTTAGAAGGTATACCTGCCGGAGTTAAAATTAATTTAGATTCGATCAACAATGATCTTTTTAGAAGGCAGCAAGGTTACGGTCGCGGCGGAAGAATGAAGATCGAAAGCGATAAGGTTGAGATTGTCAGCGGTGTTCGATTCGGTGAGACGATCGGCAGTCCAATAACTTTGCTTGTTAAAAATCGTGACTGGGAAAATTGGCAAAAAAAAATGTCCGTCTTCGGTGAGCCATTCGGTGATAAAGTGACGGCAGTTAGACCCGGACACGCTGATCTTGTTGGTGTTATCAAGTATGATCGTAACGATGCAAGAGATATTTTAGAAAGATCAAGCGCACGTGAAACGACAATGAGAGTTGCTATCGGTGGAATTTGTAAAGAATTTTTGCGAGCTTGCAACATTGAAATTTCAAGCCGCGTTGAAAATTACGAAAAATTGAAGAAAAAAATTGATGAAGCAAAATCGAAAGGTGATACCGTCGGCGGAATTTTTGAAGTTACGATTAAAGGCGTTCCGATCGGTTTAGGATCACATATTCAATGGGATCAAAAACTTGATGCTAAAATTGCAATGGCGATGATGTCCATTCAAGCGATCAAAGGCGTTGAGATCGGAGCCGGTTTTAAATGTGCTGATCTTTTCGGCAGTCAAGTCCACGATGAAATTTTTTATAATGATTCGACGAAAAAAATTTATCGCAAAACTAATCGTGCAGGCGGAATTGAAGGCGGTATGAGTAACGGCGAAGATATAATTGTTCGTGCCGTGATGAAACCCATTCCAACATTGATGACTCCGCTGAAGACGATCGATCTTGCAACTAAGCAGCAAGTTTCAGCGTCGAAAGAGAGAAGTGATACTTGTGCAGTTGAGGCGGCGGCAGTTGTTGGTGAAGCAATGATGGCATTCGTGATCGCTCAAGCAATGATTAATAAATTCGGCGGCGATAGTCTAAATGATATTTTGGAATTTTTGAAAGTCTACAACTCACGGCAATAAATTTTTTCAAATAGATTTAAAATTGTTGACAAAATCTTTCTTTGCAGGTAAAATTGTTATAGTTCTTGCAGGACACGTTTGGAAAAGTTTTTGCGATCTTGCAACCTGCAATGAATGTTGAAATTTGAAAAGAAGGATCAGCCTGAGATGCACGACTACTTTATTAATGTCTAACCTACATTAATATTAGGGAATCTGATTTGACTAGAGCAGATGTATATTCGTAAATTTAGCGAAAAACAGAAACTCGGCTTAAGATACCCACCTTGCAGTTTGCAGGGTTTAGGCATGAAAAGAACCCGGCATTTCGGACACCTTTTTTGAAAAGAGATTGTTTGCTTGACGGCGGCAGTCTCTTTTCTTTATACAATTCTAATTACGAGGTGAATTTAATTAATGGACATTCAAAATTTTACCGCTCAGTCGTTCACGAAATTTGATCACGATTGGGCAATTCTCACTGCCGGAAACAAAGACGATTTCAACAGTATGACGATCAGTTGGGGCGGACTCGGAACGCTTTGGAGTTTGCCGGTTGCATTTCTCTTTGTCAAGCCGACACGTTACACTTTTGAATTTGTTAGCAAGCACGATGAGATCACAATTTCATTTTACGATAAAGAATACAAAAAAGCACTTGCGATTTTCGGATCAAAATCCGGTCGTGACATTGATAAGGCAAGTGCAACGGGTTTCACACCAAAATTTTTAGATCACGGCGTTACTTATGAACAGGCAAAAGAAACGATCGTTTGTAAAAAACTTTTTATGCAACAACTTGATAAATCGAAATTTCCGGAAAGTGTTTTAGATTTCTACAATGGACGTGGTGAAAAAGAATTACCGCCTCATTATTTTGTTGTTGCTGAAGTTACAGACATTTTAAGTTGATTCAAAATTTCACGACCGCCGCTGTTAAGAAGATTATTTGCAAGACTTTCACCAAGAATTTCAGCGTCAACGATCGAACCAGAAATTTTATCACGAAAAATATTTTTACCGTCAAGCGAAGAAATGATCGCTTTGATGGTTACTTTTTTGTCTGAAATTTCAGCGTAAACACCGATCGGAACTTGACAGCCGCCATCAACAACTTTCAAAAATGATCTTTCAGCACTTACTGCAACACGAGTTTCAAAGTCATCAAGAATTTTCAAGAGATCGATTATATCAGATCGATCGGCTAAAGTTTCAATCGCAAGTGCACCTTGACCAACTGCAGGCAAAATTATCGATGGTGAAATAATTTCTTTAATTCGATCTTCATAACCGAGACGCTTTAAACCTGCCGCCGCAAGAATTATCGCATCAAAATTTTTATCGTCGAGTTTTTTTAATCGTGTATCAACATTACCACGAAGATCGAAAATTTGTAAATCCGATCGAATTGATAAAATTTGTGCACGTCGTCTAAGGCTTGAAGTTCCGATCTTTGCATTCAAAGGCAGATCAGAGAAATTTTTATAATCATTGCTGACGAAAGCATCAAAAGGAATTTCACGTTTAGGAATTGCCGCGATAGTAAAATTATTTTTAAGTTGTGCCGGAATATCTTTTAACGAATGAACAGCAATATCAATTTTTCCGTCGATCAGTTGATTTTCAATTTCATTCGTGAAAAGTCCTTTACCGCCGATCTTAGACAATGGCGAATCTAAAATTTTATCGCCTTTCGTCGTGATATGAACTAATTCAATTTCAATCGCCGGATAAAATTTTTTGAGTTGATCAGCAATAAAATTCGCTTGCCAAAGTGCTAATTTGCTTTTGCGTGTACCGATTCTAATTTTATTCATAGTAATTCAAAACCTCACTAATAAATTTCTACAAAAAAATTGACGCTGAAAATTTCCAACGTCATTTTAAAAAATTTTCTTCAACTCGTCAAATTAATGATGTCTGATAACTTCAAATCGCCAGAGATTAACCTTTTCATTAGGCGCAATGTTGCCTTTACGTTTAGCGATCGAAATTTGATCTTCAATCGTATCAATGCCTTCTAAGTCCGGCAACAATAAGCCTCGTCGTCCTTTACTTTCGACGATCACTCCGTAACGTTTAACATCAAGCTGTTTAGGATCAAAAATTCTTTCCGGCTCACTTAAAACGTCAACGCTATAAACGATCTCATCAAGTTCATCAATCGTAACAGGTGAAAATCTCGGATCACGGGAACAAGCAGAAATTGCATTTTGTACAATCTCTTCAGCGATTGAATCAGTTGTCGCCATAATCGTTCCAATGCATCCGCGAAGTTCACCGTTTTTGTGAAGTGAAACGAATGCTCCGGCTTTCTTGTCAAGCATTTCACTCGGCAGATCGTTCGGTAAATTTTTCAGCGGCTTATGAGTTTTTACGAAAGTTTCAAGGCTTAAGCGTGCAAGTCTTACAAAAGAATCTTCGTTGCTTTTGAGTTCGGAAAGTGCTTTTTGATTAGCCGCCGTGAGTTGTTCACCGATATTTCTTGACGGATCATCGCCGTTGACTTCAAACCAAACGACACCATAACCAACGCCGAAAGTCCCTTCATAACTCAATTTTTCACAAGAAATATTTTTGCGATCAAGTGCTCCGGACATAATCCAAAACGATCTCAAGCCGCATTCAGCCGCACGCTTGCAAAGTGTATTGTCCATTCTAAGCATTGAAAGAAAATCACCGTTGCTAAGATAATTCATAATCTCTTTATCGAAAAGCGGACCTTCATCAACAAAACCATAAGGACCATCATTTTTGAGTTTATGAGAAAGATCGCCGCTTGCAATGTAAACGACTCGACGATTTAAATTATCTGAAGTTTTGGCGATCAACTGACCTAGTTTATAATGATCGCTTGCTGATAAACCGGATAAACCGATCCGAACAACTTTAGTATCATTAAAATCAATTCCGGCTTGCTCCAAAAATCGAAGAGGAATTAATGAACCGTGATCAAGTGAAGGATTTCTTTCACCGAGTGTTCCTGCTGATAAATTTTCTTTCACTGCAAGATCAGAAAGTTCTTTAACAAATTCAGTATCGTAGTTGACAGAAATTTTTACTTGAGGAGCTCTGAATTGTGAAAAATTTCCATTTGCTGAATTTCCGGGCGAAATGTGGAAATAATCAGCATACATAATTGAATGTGGACTTGAAATTATCAAAGTGTCCGGCTTAAGAGCAACTGCACGTCTTGCAACTTCATTATAAGCATTGATTGTATCTTGAATTTTTTTCTCTTCACCGTGACCAACTTCAGGCAGAATGATCGGCGGATGTGGAACAGCCATCGCGGCAAGTATCGACATAATTATCACCTCGAAAATAATTTTACAATTCAACTGATCTACTGTCAACGATCGATTGACGAATATAATAATTAGTGTTAAACTATAAATAATATTTTTTTTGAGGTGGTGAAATTATGACAACAGTTTTTGATGGCGTTGAAGTAACTTTTGTTGGAATTGATGACGTTACTGAAAATGAGCCGAAAAATTATGTTGAGTATGTTCGTGAACGCGTTGACTATCCTGTTAAATCGATCAAGGTTGTTGCTTGTGACGACGGTAAAATTGATCTTAATTACGAATTGCAAGGTGAAAAATTCGAGAGAATTAGGCGCATAACGGGTTATTTAACTGGATCGTTGGATTCTTGGAATGATGCCAAACGAGCTGAGGAACACGATCGCGTCAAACACGGAATTATTAATTAATGCAATAAAAAAATCTGCAGGTTATCTAATTTTGATGATCTGCAGATTTTTATTTTCAAATTTCGTCAACCGTTCTGAAATAATTATAAACATTTTGTGCGGCGGCTAAATTCATTGATGGCACGCTTTGAAGTTCTTCAATAGTAGCAGTTTTGATCTTGTCGATCGTTTTGAAGTGAGCAAGCAAATTATTTCGCCGCTTGCTGCCGATCTGATCGATCGAATTTAAAACGGATTGTAAATTTCTTTTGCGTCTTAAAAGTCTGTGATAAGTTATTGCAAATCTATGAGCCTCGTCTCTGATTCGTTGCAGAAGTTTTAATGCTGAAGAATCTTTTGGAATTTCGATCGGATCGCTTTGTCCTTCAATGAAAACTAATTCAAATTGTTTAGCAAGTCCGATCACCGGCACATCACAAAGCGGACGAATAATTTCAAGTGCAGAATTTAATTGACCTATTCCGCCGTCGATAACGATCAAATCAGGCAAATTTTCACATTTACCATATCGACGGCTTGTAACTTCCTGCATTGATAAAAAATCGTCCGGCTTGCCTTCAGTCGATCTGATTTTAAATCGTCGATAGCTTGACTTATCAGGCGATCCGTCTTGAAAGACAACCATTGATGCAACTGTTTCAGCTCCTTGAATATGTGAAATGTCAAAGCATTCCATACGATGCGGCGCAATTTTGAGATTTAAACATTTTTGCAATTCGTCAATTGATTCAAGATAATTTTCAGTCGGAATTTCTTCCAACATTTCAGCTTTTGAATTTAAAATGATCTGCATTTCAGATAATTTTTTAACAGAAGTGATCAAATTTCTGAAATATGCCGCCGTCTCAAAATCTAATTTTTCAGCGGCATCATACATTTTTTTTGAAAGTTGATTTTCTAATTCTTGAGTTTGTCCGTCAAGAAACAATGCAACTGATTGAACAAGATCATTATAATTATCAACGTCGATCGCCTTAACGCAAGGCGCAAGGCATCTTTTAATGTGGTATTCAAGACAAGGTCGCTTATGAAAATGTTTGCAAGTCCTCAACGGAAAAATTTTCCGCAGAAGTTTTAATGATTGTTGCATTGCTCCAACATTCGTATAAGGTCCGAAATATCTTGAACCGTCTTCAACAGGTCGACGAGTTATGCAAAGTCGTGGAAATTTTTCAGCAGTCAATTTAACATATGGATACATTTTATCGTCCTTGAGACTTACATTGTAACGAGGACGATATTTTTTTATAAGGTTGCACTCAAGCATTAAAGCCTCAACTTCAGTATTGACATTGATAATATCGAAATCCTCAACGCTATTAACCATTGCTTTAGTTTTCGGCGGGTGATCGCTGTGATGAAAATATTGACTTACACGGCTTTTAAGATTTATACTTTTGCCAACGTAAATAATTTTTCCTTCAAAATTTTTCATAAGGTAAACGCCCGGCGACTCAGGCAAATTTTTTAATTTCTCTTCGATAACTTCATTCATTTTATAAACACCTCACGATCAAATTATATTTCAAAAAAAGTTTTTTAGCGATCAAAATTTCTTCGTGATAAAAAAATTTTTGCAGTGATCAAAATCTCTTCGTGACAAAAAATTTTCTCTTCAATCAAAAACTTTTTACATTTGCAGGAAAAAATTATATAATGTTGAAATGTAAAAGCAAAATCGAAAAGAAAGAAATCTTTGGTGATAAAATATGACGGTGACACAACTTAAATTAAATGCAAATAAAAAACTCGTTTGTCCAAAGTGTAGCGGCGAATTACGATTTGTTGAAGGTGGAGCAGTACGAATAGTAAATGGTAAAGTCGATATGGATGCAACTTTGCCTAAACATATTTGCGATCGTTGCGGAGTCTTTTATCGTGAACTTTTAGGCTCCGGCTATTATGATTCTTATCCATTGCCAAAAGAAGATCGTTTACCACAAAGTGCACCGTCAGTTAAACCGGCAGCTGCGCCTGTTAAAAGACCACCTGCAACGATTGTTAAGCCTGCACCAAAGAAACGAGTTATAGCAACCGGCGATATTCCACCGACGATTTTGAAACGTGAAGCTGATGGAAAATGTCCTTGTCCACGTTGTGGTGACAGAATGGACTTTGTTGAAGCAGGACCTGTTCAAATCGTCAATGGTAAACCGGATTTTAGTAATACGATTGATCATTTTGTCTGTCCATATTGCAAATCAGTATTTAGAAAGATCGTCGGTACTGATTATTTTCAATGGTCAGAAAAATAGTATATTAATGACTAAATTATAAATTTTGATAGTTAGTCGTTAAAATCGAAGGTGAATTTATGAAGAGAAAAGGTTTTAATTGGTTCGCTTTGATAATGTTTGCCGTCGTTGCTTATTTCGTTACAATTTTAGTATCTCAACAAGTACATTTATCGCACGTCAGCGAAAGTCAGCATATGGCAGATAAGCGGCTTGAAGCGGCTAAAAAAGAAAATGACAGACTTAAAAAGCAGTATGAAGAATTACAAGACGTTGAAAATATCGAAAGAATAGCTCGTGAAGATTTAGGACTTGCCAAAAAAGGTGAATTGCCTTATCAAGCAGCGGCAAGATAAATATTTAGGAAAATTTAATATGTAATTTTGATCAATTTTGATTAACATATTGAAAAAAACTATTGGAGGGTAATTGTTTTGGTCATTGAAGTAGGCAGCGTAGTTGAAGGCGTTGTTAGTCGTATTACAAATTTTGGTGCTTTTGTCGACATTGAAGGCGGCAAGAATGGTTTAATTCATATCTCGGAAATTTCTGATGTTTATGTTCGTGATGTGCACGACTTTTTAGCTGAAGGTGATAAAATTCAAGCTAAAGTTATCAACATTGACGAACGTGGAAAAATTGCACTTTCGATCAAGCAAGCTAAGACTAAGCCGCAAAATTCCGAAGAAGAATCTCTTCAACCGAAAAATAAATTTTCAAGAAACGATCGAATAAATCGCAATGAAGATAGAAAACCGGCTAATAAACCACTTCCGGCATCATTTGAAGATAAGCTGTCTAAATTTATGAAAGAGAGCGATGAAAAACTTGCTGATTGGAAACGCAAGACTGATTCAAAGCGTGGCGGTCGCGGATCAAGGCGTTCTGATTAATGTTACTACGATTTATTGATAATTGCGTTAAGAATAAAATTTTTGAAAGTCAAAATAATTTAGGTGTCGTTATAGCCGTTTCCGGCGGTGCTGATTCACTTGCTTTAATGGATCTGTTGCAAAAATCTCAACGGCGATTTAAATTAAAACTTTGCGTTGCACATTTTGATCACGGTTTAAGAGGCAATGAATCAATAGCAGACGCTGAATTTGTAAAAAAAATTACTTCTGATCGCGGAATTGACTGCATTATAGAATCAGGTGACGTTAGATCATTCGCTGAGTCACAAAAATTATCGATCGAAACGGCGGCTCGTGAATTACGTCATAAATTTCTTGAAAGAGTTCGTCAAAGTCTAAATTTTGATTTGATCGCTTTAGCTCATCACGCAGACGATCAAGCAGAAACAATTTTAATGAGAATCATTCGCGGCGCAGGATCAATCGGCTTATCAGCAATGAAAGTGAAATCAGATCGGTTGATCAGACCGCTGTTGAATTTCAGAAAATCAGAACTTGAAAATTATTGTGCTAAAGTTGGATTAATTCCAAGAATCGACTCAACAAATTTTGAAACGGACGCAACACGAAATAAAATCAGATTAGAATTGTTACCACTTTTGAAAAATTATAATCCTGCGATTGTCGAATCACTTTGCAAATTAGGCGCAACGACAGCTGAAGATACAAATTTCATTCAGTCAGAGGCTTTAAAAATTTTTCCGACGGCGATTAGATTTAATGATCAAATCGAACTTTCAAAGGCTGTTATCAAAAATCAACATATTACAATTCAACGTGCTTTAATAAGATTATTTGTTGAAAAGTCGATCGGCAGCGTTAAAGATTTTGAATTTGTGCATATCGAATCAATTCGTCGTGTTATGACTGATAATCTTAAGGGCGTTGAGTTGCCGCATAAATTCAGAGCCGATCTAAAAAAAGATTGGCTGAGTATTAAGAAGAAATAAATCAAAATTATGAGAGGATTGATTAAATTGAAAAACACAGAAGATTACATTGAACGCGTACTTTTTGATGAGAAGGCAATTAGCACGCGTGTTGCAGAACTCGGAGCACAAATTAGTGAGGATTACAAAGATATTGATTCACCGCTTTTAACCGTTGGCATTCTCAATGGTGCGATTGTCTTTTTTGCCGATCTCGTGAGAAAAATTAATATTCCTGTTCAGTTCGATAATCTCATTGCTTCAAGCTACGATATGAATTCTCAATCGAATGGAACAGTTAATATCCTCAAAAATCTTGAAAATAATGTTCGTGGTCGTCATATCCTTCTCATTGAAGACATCATTGATTCCGGCACGACAATGAATTATTTGCTTGGTTACTTCAAAGATAAGAAAGCGGCAAGCGTTAAAATTTGTGCACTCTTGAATAAGCCTTCACGCCGTAAGATTGAAGTTAAGATCGACTACTGCGGTTTTGAAATTCCTGATGAATTTATCGTTGGTTATGGTCTTGACTTTGCACAGCATTATCGTAATTTGCCTTATCTTGGTGTCCTTCGTCATTCAGTTTATGAAAAAAAATGATTTAAATATGTTCGTTTAAATGTAAAAATTTTTTTCTTCGACAACTTTAATTGCCCGAAGAAAAATTTTTCTTTTTGAAGAATTTATTTTTTCAAGTCTCAAGAAAAATTTTTTCCGAAAAAAGATTTGTTGAGAAAGTTAGGAGCGTTTTGATTGAATAGTTTTTTGCGAAATGTCGGATTTTACCTGTTGGTAATATTCATCGCGATCACTGTTATAGATTATTTTTCTGCTAAACCTCAGACGATTGAAGAAACAAATTATTCACAATTTCTAAAGATGGTTGATGCAGACGAAATTTCAAAAGTTACACTCGTTAGAAACAGTATCAAAGGCACAACGAAAGACGGTAAAGAATTTTCTACTATAGTGCCTGATGAACCTGTTGGTGATAATTCTCTGATCTCTAAACTTGAAAGTCACAATATCGAAATAACTGCACAAAATCCGAAAGAGCCGCCTTGGTGGACGACTCTTTTATCTTCATTTTTGCCGATCTTGCTGTTAATCGGTGTATGGTTCTTTATTATGCAGCAGACTCAAGGCAGCGGTGGAAAAGTTATGTCGTTCGGAAAAAGTCGTGCAAGAATGAGTAGCGGCGATAAAGTCAAAGTTACTTTTAACGATGTTGCAGGTGCTGATGAGGCAAAAGAAGAATTAGCAGAAGTTGTTGAATTTTTACAGCATCCGAAAAAATTTAACGATCTCGGTGCAAGAATCCCGAAAGGCGTTTTACTCTTCGGTCCTCCGGGTACAGGTAAAACTCTTTTAGCTAAAGCCGTTGCAGGTGAAGCCGGTGTACCATTCTTTTCAATCAGCGGTTCTGACTTCGTTGAAATGTTCGTTGGTGTTGGTGCGTCAAGAGTTCGTGATTTATTTGCACAAGCTAAAAAGAATGCGCCTTGTATCGTCTTTATTGATGAAATTGATGCAGTTGGTCGTCAACGCGGAGCCGGTCTCGGTGGCGGTCACGATGAACGTGAGCAGACTTTAAATCAGTTGCTTGTTGAAATGGACGGTTTCGCCGCTAATGAAGGTATAATTATAATCGCTGCAACGAACAGACCGGATATTCTTGATCCTGCACTTTTGAGACCAGGCAGATTTGATCGTCAAATCGTTGTCGATAAGCCGGACATTAAAGGACGTGTTGCAATTCTTCAAGTTCATACTAAAGGCAAGCCGATCGCTAAAGATGCTGATCTTGACATACTTGCAAGAAGGACACCGGGATTTACTGGTGCTGATCTTTCTAATCTTGTCAATGAGGCGGCTTTACTTTCTGCACGCAGAAATAAACGTGAGATCGGAATGAATGAATTAGAAGAATCGATCGAAAGAGTTATGGCTGGTCCGGAACGTAAATCGAAAGTTATGAGTGAGGCTGAAAAGAAATTGACGGCTTATCACGAAGGCGGTCACGCTCTCGTTGGTATGTATTTAAAGCACGCTGATCCAGTTCACAAAGTTACAATTATCCCACGTGGTCGCGCCGGTGGTTATACTTTAATGTTGCCGAAAGAAGATCGCAGTTATGCAACACGATCGGAACTTCTTGATCGTTTAAAGGTTGCTATGGGTGGAAGAGTCGCTGAAGAAATAACACTCAATGAAATTTCAACAGGTGCATCACAAGATATTCAGCAAGCAAGCCGAATCGTTCGATCAATGATTATGCAATATGGAATGAGTGATGTTTTAGGTCCGATCGCTTATGGTGAAAATCAAGATCATCAAGTTTTCTTAGGTCGTGATTTTGCAACTCAAAGAAATTATTCTGAAGAAGTTGCAGGTGAGATTGATAAAGAAGTTCATCGTTATATGGAAGAGGCTTATAGTGAGTGCAAGCGAATTTTGATCGAGCATCGTGACAAGTTAGAAATGATCGCTCAAGCACTTATGGAACGTGAAACATTATCAGCGGCGGAACTCAAGGCGATTGTTAATGCAGAGCCGAAAATGATCGATCTTACAAAAATTGATCCAATGGTTCAACTGCAAAAGCGTCAAGAAGAATTTGAATCAGTTTTTGAAGCAGAACCGAAAATTAATTCTGAAAATGATTCTTCGATCTCCGGTAGTGATGGTACGCCGTCAACAATTTAATGAGGTGATAAATGTGTTGTTAAATAATGTCCCCCCCCCCCCCCCCATAGTTAATAAATCTTTTAGTTTCCTTGTTTTAGGTAATTCGATCACGGAACACGGTATTTGCGAATACTGGTGGGGTGATTGGGGTATGGGTGCCTCAAAGCGTGAAAATGATTTTGTTCACGTTATGGCTGATACACTTAGTAAGAAATATAATGTAACTTTCGATTTTATAAATCTTTTTCAATGGGAAGCTATGCACTATGATCGGGCTGAAAGTTTACAACTCTTAGAAAAATTTTCAAACAAGAATTATGATTTTGTTGTCATACAATTAGGTGAGAATATAAGCAACGTTTTCACTTTGGAGCAAGATTTTGTTGAATTGATAAATTACGTTAAGAAAACAATTTCTTCTAAAGCTGAATTTGTTATGCTCGGTCAATTTTGGAAAAATGATTTAATTGATATGATAAAACAAAATGCTTGTACTCTCACGAAAAGTCATTTTATAAATTTAACTGATATACAAAATTCAAAGTATCAAGTTGGTATTGGCTGTGAAGTTTTCGGCGAGGATGGCACTAAACACATTGTTAATCATCCTGGTGTTGCTCTTCATCCTAATGATAAAGCAATGAAAGTTTTTGTTGAAAGAATATTGAAAGCGTTGAATTTAAAAATTACTTGAAGGTGAAAATTTATGAGTGAAATACTTTTGCATTACACAAGAGCCGGTCACGTTGAAAATATTCATCGCGGTGATATTGCAGTTGTTAATTGTGAAGGTAAGATCGTCGAGGCGATCGGAAATGCTCAACTTCCAATGTTTTGGAGATCAGCGGCTAAACCATTTCAAGCGTTACCATTTGTTAAAAATGGTGGACTTGAAAAGTATAATATCACTGAAGAAGAACTTGCAATTTTAGTTTCTTCTCACAGCGGTGAACCGAATCACGTTGCACTGATCAATGGATTATTGCAAAAACTCGGTTTAAGTGAAAGTGATCTTGAATGCGGCGTAATGCGTCCGCTTAATGGTAAGGCTTTCAAAGCGTTAATAAAATCCGGTGAACCGATCACTCAAGTGCATAATCAATGTTCCGGCAAGCATTCACAAATTATGGCTCTTTCGATTATGCTCGGTGTCGAAGTCAAAGGTTATAGTCAACCTCAACACGAAGCAGAAAAATTGATCTTCAAACACGTTGCAATGGCTAGCAAAGTGCCGGAAGATAAATTAGAGATCGGTATTGACGGCTGCGGCGTTCCAGTTTTCTATTTGCCGCTTTATAATATGTCGCTTGCTTATGCCAGACTTTCAACGCCTTCAAAAGGTGATTGGAATGATTATGAGATCGCCGCAACAAAAATTCGTGATGCAATGAGACATTATCCGCAAGTTATGTCCGGCACAGGCAGAATTGATTGTGCTATCTCTGAAATTTCAAAAGGCAGACTCATCGGTAAAATGGGTTCTGATGCTGTTTACTGTATAGCCATTACTGAGGAAAATCTTGGAATTGCTTTTAAAATTGAAGATGGTGATTATTCTGCAGTTACACCGATGGTTATTGCAGTTTTAAAACATTGCGATCTGCTTACTAAAGAAGAAGCGAATGAACTTTATAAACTTTATCCGCCGATCTTAAAAAATCATCGTGGTGATGTGATCGGTACGATCGAAACGGTTTTTTAGAAATAATTTTTGTTGTTAAGAGATCAATTTTTGAGGTTATTTATATGCGAAAGGCAATTATAAATTTTTTAAAAAGCAACAAAGATAATTATATTTCCGGTGAAGAAATTGCAAAGTCGTTAGATATTTCACGTGCGGCAGTTTGGAAACATATTCAAATTTTGCGTCAACTCGGTTATAAAATTTCAAGTTGTGAAAAACGTGGCTACAAGTTAGAGGAATTGCCTGATCTTTTGTTGTCTGACGAAATTCAATTTGATCTTAACACTAAGATCATCGGAAAAAATATTGTTCATTATTTTTCGATTGATTCAACGAATCGAATTGCTAAAGAATTAGCAGGCAACAATTTTGAGAATGGTACAGTTATTGTCGCAGAAGAACAGACCGGCGGTAAAGGACGTTTAAACCGTTCTTTTTTTTCGCCTAAATCGAAAAGCATTCTGTTTTCTCTGATTCTTCGTCCTGATCTTCTTCCTCGTGAGGCTCCGAAGTTTACATTATTAGCCGCTGTCGCCGTTGCAAGCGCAATGATCAAATTCGATCTTAAGCCGTCGATCAAATGGCCTAATGATATTTTATTTGACGGTCGAAAAGTTGTCGGAATTTTAACTGAGATGAGTGCAGAGATGAGCAAAATAAATTATATCGTCGTCGGTGTTGGGATCAACGTTAATATTAATCGTGAAGAATTTCCACCGGAGATTAGAGAAATTGCTGCGTCACTCTCTGAGATTAAAGGTAAAAATATTTCTCGTGTAGAATTTTTCAAAGTACTGCTTGAAGAATTTGATCAGCTTTATCAAGAAGTCATTCAAAACGGCTTTAAAAAAATTTTTGATCTCTGGCGAAAGTATAATATTACTCTCGGCAAAAAAATTCGTGTTATACCTGCCGGTGAAGAGAAAGAATTTTTTGCGGTTGCTGAAGACATTGACGAAGATGGAACATTGATCGTTAAAACTGAAAACGGAATTGAAAAAGTTTATGCCGGTGATGTTTCCATTCGAGAATAAAATTTTTATGGGAAGTGATTTTTAATTATGCCTAAAATTTCTGTGATAGTTCCAATGTATAACGTTGAAAAATATGTCAGATGTGCAATTCAAAGCGTACTTGATCAGACTTTCAAAGATTTTGAATTGATTCTGATTGATGATTGTTCGACTGATAAAACGGTTGAAGTTGCAAAAAGTTTTAATGATCCTAGAATCAAAATTTTTAACAATGAAAAGAATCTCGGTGCAGGTTTAACTAGAAATGTTGGACTTGAGATCGCAACCGGCGATTATATTTACTTTTTTGATAGTGATGATGCTTTAATTCCGAATGCTTTAGAAATGCTTTATAATGTTGCAGAAAAAGATCAATTTGATGTTTCAATGAGTATTGCTCATTTTTATCCTAATGATAATGAATTTCAAAACTTTAAAAATTTAAATGCAAGAATCCATCATAGAGGTAAAATGGGTTCTTTTGCAAAAGATTTTAAGCAAAGAATAACTGAAGAATATATAATGGGAAGTTCTTCAGCCTGCCGTTTGCAGTTATTTAAGAGAAAATTTTTAGATGATAGCAAAATTAAATTTAGAAATATTGTAGCATATGAAGACGGAATTTTTTGGTTTGAAGTTCTTTGTGCTACTTCAAATATGATTAAAATTGATAAACCTTTCTATGTTTATAGACAAAGACAAGGATCATTAATACATCCGAAAGATTTAAGTGGCTTTAGAAAATTAATAGAATCCTTTTTTATGTGTCGAGAAATATTTTTAAATCTGCTTGCTAAATATGGCGAAAAAGATAATTATTTCGTTGATAATATTTTGCTGAGCTTTACAAGAAGAATTTTTTGGGATTTTATTCCATTTTATCAAAGAATACCCCAAAAATGCTGGGAAATTATTGAAAGTGAATTAGAATTGAGATATAAAGATGATCAAGAACGTTCTATGATTAGAATATTTTTCTTTGGTTACTTTATGGAAATTATCAACAGACAAGTTTATGAAGATCGCAGTAAACGCTATGAAGATCGATTGAAAGCGATTAGAAGCCACGTTAACGATATTATCAGATTTTGAAAAGAAAGAAGGTATTTTATGAATCCGAAAATTTCAGTAATAATGCCGATGTACAATGTTGAAAAATATGTTGGTCTTGCAATTCAATCATTGCTTGATCAGACTTTTGAGGATTTTGAGGCAATTTTTATTGATGATTGCGGTCCGGATAAATCATTTGAAATTGCAAAGAGTTTTAATGATCCTCGCCTTAAAGTCATTCAAAATGAGAAAAATCTCGGTGCAACCGGCACTAGAAATCACGGCTTAGAACTTGCAACGGGTAAATATATTTATTTTCTTGACAGTGACGATGCAATGTTGCCGAAATGCTTGGAACTTTTGTATAACGCTGCTGAAAATGCTCAAGCTGACGTTGCTACCAGTTTAATTTCATATCACGCTAAAGACAGCGAATTTCAAACATTGAAGAATTTAAAATGCAATCCAATAAAATATAACAATGGAATTATTACTAAAGTTTCTGACGATCTTAAAACAAGAATTATGAATGAATACGCTGATCGCAAAATGCACTGCGCAGTATGGTTGAGTCTCTTTAAAAAATCCTTGTTTGATGGTGAGATTGATAAAATCAGATTTAGAAATTTTGCCGTTGCTGACGATGACTATTTTCTTTGTGATATTCTCTGTGCAACGTCTAAAGTTGTTAAGATTGACAAGCCGGTTTATGTTTATCGTCCACGTGAAGGATCAATTAGCAAGTCTGAAGATTTCAAACGAATCGGGAAATATTTAAATGCAATAATGGACGGCGAAGACTTTTTGAAAGAAAAATTGTTGCCGTTGACAAATGATCCGTTATTCGTTGAGAATGTAAATTTGAAAGTGGCTCAGCGATTGTTTAAATTTTTCTTGATGAATTACTTTAAAAAAGATCCGTCAATGGTTGCTAAAGAATTTTATGAGACACTTAGAAATTCAGATAAAGATCACAGCGTATTTTTTACAACTATGATGATCGGCTTTTTGCAACGTAGTGTATTACTCGATGAAAATAGCAATTACAAGGCGGCGTTGAGGATAATCAAAGCCAACATAAATAAATTGACGACTTTATAAGAAATTTTTTTTGAAAGGAATAAATTTTTATGACAAATCCGAAAATTTCAGTTATCATTCCAATGTACAACGTTGAAAAATAAATAGGATTAAAGATTTTGAGGAAATTTTAGTAGGCGATTGTTCTACAGATAAAACGCTTGAAATTACTAGTCTTGTGTGTAACTTTATGCTTGAAATTCTTCAGAAGAAAAATTTAGAGCGTGAAAATGAGCAAATCAAGATCATTTTAATAAATTTGCAAAAACATATAGAGGAATCTAAGGTGATTTAAAAAATCAAAATTTTATTTAGGAAGTGTCCGTTATGCCAAAAATTTCGGTGATAATGCCGATGTATAATGTTGAAAAGTATGTTGCGCTTGCGATTCATTCATTACTAAATCAAACATTTAAGGACTTTGAGGCAATTTTTATTGATGATTG
>JAFUZV010000051.1 GCA_017476425.1 Selenomonadaceae bacterium | reverse complement strand
CTGTAACTTGTTTTTTGATGATCCTAAATTCAAAAGTGCGGTTGCGTTTCTTCCATTGCCTTTTGCTATTCATTACATAAGCACGCTTGATATTGCTGATGTTAATGATCTTTACCCATTCCATTACTCCATTTTTGGCGGCTCTGAAATGATTCAAGATATATGCAACTTGTTTTCTTGTGGTGCAAATAAAACGGGTGCTAACGGTTTGATCGTCGATCTTACCGATAAAGTCAACAAAAATTTTTCCGTTAGGTGTGATATAATTTTTACGTACTTTAAATTTTTTTGTAAAGCTGAAAATTGCATTTACCAAAAATTTAATTGTCTCTGCCTTTGTCATTTTTGGTTGCTCCCTTCGTTTGATTTTCCATAGTATAGCATTTTTTATTTACTTTGTCAAGCATTTTTTATATACTTTTGAAAAAACATTTTCAATAAAAAAGACGATCGATCTTGATCGTCTATAAACTTTTTTGGTTTTGTTCGTGTCGGCTCTTCGTCGTCCATTGCCCCCGCTCCCCCTTTTCTCTCCTTCTTTCGTGGCTGTAAAGTTTGATTAGCGAATGCAAACGCCCAACCTGATCGCCTGCACAATTTAAATAGCGAATGTCAAGAGTTAGAAAGGACGAGATGAGCAAAAACAAAACAAAAAAAAATAGTGAAACGGTCGCTTGCGAATTTTTTTTTGGCTTTGCTTTGCGAATCCGTCCATTCTTACTTGTATACTCTTGACAGAGCTTAAATTGTGCTATTTCCTTCCCCGTGCGTTTGCATTCGCGTTGCACTTACCCGCCGCGTAAAATTTTTTCAAGTCGCCACGCAGAAAAAATTCACAGCGGCAAAAAAAATACAAGTGATTGACATTTCGGAATGAACGCAGTATTTTTTTTCTAACAAAAATAAAGCCACGCGGCGTTGAGCTACTCAATTTTTAAAGATGATAGTTTAGAGTTCGATCTAAACTTTAAAGCATTATTCATTGTGAATATCGTTGAATTTGTAAATTCTTGCTTCAGCATTCAGATAAAAATAAATATTTAACTGTGCTTGTTTGTCAAATGTTTTTCAAAATATTATTGACCTGCGCAGTTTTTTTTTGTATGCTGTTTTTGGTGGTGATTGAAATGTTTGAAATTACGATAGATCACGATTTCCGACCGAATGATTATAAAGTATGGCGCGGTAAAATCGTTGTTGATCCTGCAATTATGCAACAGCGTGATGAATTAGGATTTAAGGCGCGTGTAATAATGAGATCGCGCGGTTTGAAAATGTTTGAAAAGGCTTGCAGAATGAGCATTTATATTTGTCGCCGTCAAGACCCGTTAAAAAAATATTTCGGCGATGGTGATAATTTTTGTAAGTGGATTGCTGACGCTTTGTCCGGGATCGTGTATGCTGATGATTCGCTTATTCAAGAATATCACATTTATAAATTCAAAACTGCGCAGTGTTGTTTACAGATAAGAGTTGAAGAAATATAAATTGGCTTGTGTGGCTGTATTGTTTCGGCGCGGGTTCTAAAGTGAATTTTGAAGAAGAAAGAATATCGTTTGGCGCGTTAATACTGCGAATTAGTTGCGCTTAGGCGAATGCAATGAGCGCTTAGCGCAACTTATTCAAGCAGTTGTAATTTTATTGGCAGTAAGTTTTGTGGCGGGTGGCGGGGCTTGTGTTGTTGATACATTGCGCCGCCCTCTGCCTCCGCAATTTTGCACGTCCTATAACGTTTTTTGAGCGAATACGTTTTTATTGTAACAAAAATTGAAAGAAAAGCATTGTTTTAACGTGCAAAATTCTTACTTTTTGGGGTGTATTTTATGAATATTAATGATCTTTCAAATTCTAGTTGGTGGTTGAATTTGTTTGAACGTGGTAGCAAAAGCGCACAAAAGGCGGCTTATGCTGAATATGTTCGGGCTTTGATGAGTGATAATATATCAAATGAAGTAAAGGACGCTATACAAAATGCTAGGTGGCTTGCGTCTGAACGAATTGCAACAATTAAACAAATGAAATATATTCAAAGTCGCGGTGCTAGTTATTCACAATTACGAGTTGACTTAATACGATTATTAAACGATTCTGAATATCGTGAACGTAATTATTTAAGCAATAAGGATTTTATGAAACAAGCAGAATTAAAACTAGCAGAATTAAAAAAAGCCGGTTGCACTGATGAACAAATAAAAAAAGCACTTGAAGATTTATATAAAAGCAAAAAAGACGGCGTGAAACAGATACATTTGCAAGACAGCGAAAGAATAAAGAAATATATTAGACATTCTGCTGTTTATGCACATAATGAAAAAGTTGAACGTATTCGCCGATCTGAAAAATTGCGCGGTGTTATGGGCTGGCTGTTTAATGATTTTATTGAATTTGCAGAAGAAATAATATTTACTTCAAAAACTTATGCAAAATCATCAATAAAAGGTAAATTGTTAAAACTTCTTGGAAATTTTGTTAGATTGTGTGGCTCTTTAATTCCGTTGACTATTGTTGGTGGTTTTACTACAATAATACTTGATTTTTTGATAGGTGTTGTTATAGATCAACTTGTAGAAATTGTAGCAAGAATGATTGAAGTTGAGAGACAAAGAGAAAAAAATGAAACAAAGCAATTAACTGAAGTGATTTATTTATGTGACGGTGATGTTGGAGAAACGGTAGACGAACATTTTCAAAGAAAAGCGCAGGAGATGAAAGAATTAGACGAAAACGGCGATCTAAAAGATGTATTTGAATGGCTTGCAGTTAAATTCGTTGGCTTTTTTACACAAGAATTATCTTTTGAATTAAGAAGTAAGCCTGGTATTGATATTAATAAATCTGAGTTAATGCGTTATATCCGTGAAAATAACCCTCAAACGGTATTTAACAAAACAGCTAGAAATGACAGAAAATTAACTGCAACAGGTAAAGTAATGCTGTATTATGACAGCTTTAAAAGTTATGAAAACGCTTTAAAGTCTGGTAAAAAATCAACTTGCATAGAAAGTTTTTCATATGGTTTTGAAAGTAAAAAATTAACTGTAATATTTATAGATTATCCTATGGAATATATTTATAATGGCGTTCCGTATGATGTTTATATGCAAATGCTGAAGTCACCTGAGAATAGTTTAGGTGAATTTTTCAATTATAATATTCGCAATTATTATAGCTTTACTAAGCAAATGAGAGGGACGCAGGATTTAAAACCAACGCAAGAAAACAATCAAAAAACAAATCAAGCATATAATGAAAGCACTGATGAACAAATAAAAGATGATCCAACAGAAAACATTACACCTGGTGATATTGATGAAGAGCTTGAAGATTTGATTAACCCTGTTGATACGTTGCCGTCTGGTGATCCTGTATATGACGCAGAATTTTTGATCGGCGGCGGTGGTCGTGATACAATAGCAGGTAGTGAAATAAAAGGAGAAAAAACAGCAATTAAAATTAAATCAATCCAAAAAGAAAGGAGCGCAGAAATGAGCATTATAAAAAATGTTGAGTATACATTTAGCAAAGATGATTCTGAATTCGGCAAGACGTTTAGCAATGTCGAAAGTGATTGTACGCAAGCGGCGTTAATAACATTCGGCGGCGTTTGTAGTCAAATTTATGGTGCTGAGCTTGTCGAAATGCAAATTTCAGATATTACAACGGTGCAATTTGGTAGTAATTGAGGTGAAAAAATGGCAACGTCTACGGAAAATGTTTTGTATATCAACTATGCAAAAGGTGATGACACATTAGCAGTTGAATTTTTTGACGCAGTAACAACTTTGAATGCAAGTTTTATCGAAAATACTTTTAAACCTGCGGCGATCCCTGTGCTCGGTCTTGACTCGATCGTTTCGTCGTATTACATTAACACTAGACAAAGAGATGTAACTTGAGCAACATAATTTTTGATTATTATGAAACGTTGCGGAAGTCACATAGAAGATCAAAAATAAAGGCGCGTGTCGCTATGGAGTCCGGCTCCGTCGAAAGCTGCACTAGTTGAACTTAAGCCGGCTTTAGTCGGCTTTAGTGAAACTTGATGTCACTTTCGACTTCTTTTTTTGGCGTGCTTAATTGAGCCGGCGCTTGTCGCCGTGCGAAATTTGGCGCGCAAAACCTAAGCCGGACGACGTGGCACGCGCCCCGATCTCCAAAAAATGTAAGCCTCTCCGAAAATGGAAAGGCTTTTTTTCGTGAGTGAAAATCTGCGCAGTTGAAAATTTAAAAATAGCATTTAAAACGCCGTGAGGGTGTCCAGATTAAACGCTGGACACTTCGGACGATAAATCTATCAAGGCGTTAAAAATTTGTCAAAAATAGGCTTTAAAATTGATTCGTCAAAAGTGCTTATATAGGAAAAGTTAAATTGAATTTTTGCGCTTGTCTTGTCCGTTTAAAGTAAGTTCGTAGGAGTTAAATGTAAGGCGTGAAAAAATTCTGCGCAGTGTTAATGATTCGCAGTCGGCGTTGACTGGTAAATTGGTAGTTACGATCGTTTGGCGTTTGTTGGTGTAGCGTTCGTTGACGATCTCAAAAAGGAGAGTATCAGAAATTGCGCTGTGTCCTTCTGCTCCTAAATCGTCAAGTATCAAAACTTGAACGCGTGAAAGTTTCTGTAAAAAGTCCCGCCATTCTTCTTTTGACATAATATCTTTATTCAACATAATTTTTGGGAGTGTGATAAAAAAAACATAGTGGTCAATGATCATTTCTTGCACAAGGATACAAGCAAGCATAGTTTTTCCCGTGCCAACGTCGCCGTGCAGAATTAGGTTTTGTTTGTTTTGGAGTGCTCGGCGGGCTTGTTTAATGCGGTTTAAAGTTTCGTTGTCGGCGTGGTAATTTTGCAAAGTCAAGCCGTGAAAAATTTTAGGCAGGTGTGCTTCTTCTGCGCCGTCAAGTATGGTTTGCTTTCTCCAAAACTCACAAGGTCGCTTTGAAATTTCGCCGTCTTCTGAAATGAGCGTTTCTTCGTGGTTTTTGTCTCTGCAATGTTTATGCAAATAATGGCGCTTGCATTCTGCGCAGTCTTTGATCACGCGGCGAGCTAATTCGATGTCTAAAATTTCCTCGTCGGTATGCTCTCCATATTGCGCCGTGATCTCTTCCCTGTTGCGTTCGACAATGTCGCGATTTGTCTTTTCCAACATTAAGCGCATTTGAGTTGCAAAGTCCATAACGTTCCCTACTGCTTCGCCGATCGGTGAAAACGTCAATTCTTCTTCTTCGTCGTCGGCTTCCTCGAAATTATAGCCGTCGTCAATGTATTCTTTCATTTTGCATTCTCCTTTTAATCGTCAAATCTGTTTTCAGCAATAGCTTTCTCCATAATTTTGACGATCTCAAAATAATCAACAGTATCAGTCTCGGCGTTATAATTAGCGTCGAAGGCTTCGGAAAAAATCCACGCTCTGCGATGAATTTTGCCGGTTTCGTCGCGGCATTCCAAAACGTCCGGGTATTCAGCATTAAAGCGATCGATCGTCTTTTGCTCCGTCATTCCCTGTTTATCCATAGGTAAAAAGCCGTGTTTATTCGTGCCGTCTTCGTTGAAGTCGTCGCGCCAAGTGCCACCGCCGTTGTCCCCCGCCTTGTCTCGCGGCTTTCTTTCAAAGTCCGGCGTTGGCTTCATTCCTAGAATACGTTGACAAGTGG
The DNA here is from genome assembly GCA_017476425.1 of Selenomonadaceae bacterium. Taxonomy (GTDB): domain Bacteria; phylum Bacillota; class Negativicutes; order Selenomonadales; family Selenomonadaceae; genus Quinella. The sequence continues at coordinate 762 of JAFUZV010000051.1, read as the reverse complement.
TTTCAAGATATTTAAAGTTGTAGATTAAATCAGTTCTGCCTGTGCGTTGTTGCTGTTGCTTAACTTGAAAGATCGCTTGATTGACGGTGTCTTGTCCGTAACGTTGCACAAGCAACTTGAAATCTTGAGAGGTAGCGGGTTGTTGAGTAGTTGGATCGTGCTGATCTGTATGCGTTGTAGTAGGTTTCGGGAGTTGCTGAGGCTTTTTAGTGTCCGCAAAGCCATTCGCGCCGAGATCATTTTTTTCTTTTTCTTTTAAAAAAAATCCATCAATCGATCTATCCTGAATTTTTTCTGAATTGCTATTGTGAAAAGTTTCTGAATGATCATTTTGATCTAATTCTTCACCTTCAGATTTTTTTAATGAATTTTGCTGATTGATAGAGGTAGTGATAGTTGTAGTTGTAGTTGTAGGGGTAGTGGTAGATGGTAGCGTGGTCAATTTCGCTTGATTTGACGCGATTTTTTGACTGTTAGGTGGTGTTGAAATGTCAATTTTTGCACAACTTTTCTTGCAAGAGTTGATCAAAACTTGATCAGAATTTGAGCAAGAATTGATCAAAACTTGATCAGAAGTTGATATTTCCTCTGAACTTTTGCACGAATTTTCCACCGCTTTACTTACTTTTTTAGCGTCATTTTCTATATTTTTAAAGTCAATTTCTAGTGAATGATCTTTTGAATAAAAAGCATAATAAATTTTTTCGCCGTTTTCAATCACATAAATTTTTTCAAGGTCAATTAAAACTTTCCTTGCTTTGG